>NZ_JAUBUN010000073.1:0-4867 GCF_036702665.1 Microcoleus sp. Aus8_D2 | reverse complement strand
GTCAAGTACCTCTAGTACCTCATCTTTCTGAGAAAGGCTATATTTCTGTTAGCGCCCTCCCAGGGGATCGACACGATTCTTGATTTTGAGAAAGGTCAAGATTTAATTGGGTTATCGGGGGGATTAAACTTCACTCAGCTCAGCTTTACTTCTGCCAATAATGCAACTTTGATTAGTGTTACTAGCAGCGGTCAAGTGTTGGCTTCTCTCCGGGGAGTTGCACCGAATTTGTTGGGGATTGAGGATTTTACTCAACGCATAATCTAAATCATCGCCAAGGGGACGATCGGGTTTACGCGATCGTCCGACAGTCCGACAGTCCGATCGTCCGACAGTCCGATCGTCCGACAGTCCGATCGTCCGACAGGGGTTAAAAACCCCTGTCTCATAGCGAAAGTCCTCTTTTAGAGGACTAAAGAAAAATAAAATTGAGCGCGCTGGCGATCGTCCGCGCAGTCGGTTAAAACCGACTTCAGCTATGAGGCAGGCGTTTAAACCCCTGTCGGACGATCGGACGATCGGCGAATCTTTCGATCGCCTGTTGCAGCTTTTAGCTTACAGGCGGGCACTTTGGCGCGATCGGCTAAAATGTCGGGCGATCGACTAAATTCAGTTTTTGATGCCTCCGTATCCCAGCCTTTATAAAGTTTTGTAACAAAAATTCCAGATTTGCGTAAAAAAATATAAGTTGCGCCGATAGCTTCAATAGAGAAAAGCAAACGCCGATCGAAACTAATACAGTATGTCAATTCAACCAGAAAGCCTGTTTCGCGAGACTTGGCAATAAATAGTCCACAGAAGTCAGGCTATCGAGAGCGAAAAAATTAGCTTAACCAAAATTAAAGTAATTATCCCAGGTTCAACTCACGACCCATATATAATGTGTCGTAACGATATAAATGGATGGGTTTCCAAGTCTATGCCATAGCATTAGCTGAAAACTTATTCACTCTTTAATTACGACTAAAATCTATTTTAGTAAAGGGTGCGATGCTCGCTCGCGCGGGAAACCGGGAAACAATGGATAGCTGCGCAACTATTCCCAAAATTTGCGGTTGAAGAATTCCCAGGGCGAGGGCATTTTTGTTCGATTTTTACATCAACCTCAGTGCAAATAAAATATGAAATTGCTACCAGAAGATATGACATTCAGTTTGTCAATAGGCGAATCACTTGAATCCGAGCGGCAGGCAGATTGGGGCAGAGAGTCGATCGGGCTTTTTGCCGCACCCACAGCAAGCAACAGACCAAATCAGCCCCAAAAACCAGGAAAACACATAATCTTCATCGACTCGTGCGTTGAAAACTGGCAACAACTCGCCAGCGGAGTCACAGCAGGAACACAAGTAATTATCCTCAACCCGACGGGCGATGGAATAGCACAAATCACCCAAACTTTAGCGAAACAGAGCGGGTTTGACAGCATTCAAATAGTCGCCCACGGCAAACCAGCCAGCGTGCAACTCGGTGCCACCAACCTAGACAGCCACAGCATAGAAAACTACAGAAGCCAATTGCAGCAGTGGCAAAAATCTTTAATTAAAAACGGAGACATTCTGCTGGTGGCGTGCAGCGTAGCAGCCGGAGAAACTGGTGAGACTTTCGTGCAGAGGCTGCGGGAAATTACGGGTGCAAATATTGCCGCTTCCGCTAATTTGACCGGAAGTGCAGAACTCGGCGGCGACTGGGAATTAGAAGTAGTTGCAGGAGAAATCACGGCCGATTTAGCATTTCAAAAAGAAGTGCTGGAAACTTACAGTTTTGTCCTCGGTACCTTAGTCAACGAAACATTTAGGAACTCCACAGTCACGGGGCCTTGGATTTACGGAGGACAAAACGGCAAAGTATTCGACCCCAACCCAGCCTTGCCAGCTAGCCAGCAAAATATTCCCGGTATCACCGCAGGAACTTCATCGGGGATACTTGCAGGCTTGGGGGGCGATGCAGCGGGCTCTGGGGCTTTGAGATTGACGAGCAACGGTGTGGCACTGCCAGCCTTTGTCATCTACAACAACCCCATACCCTCCACAGAGGGTCTGAAAATGACCTTCGATTTCTTTGCTTACAACGGCGCTACTACTAGCGGCCCAGACGGTGCGATCGCCCCGCAGCCAGGGGACGGTATTAGCTTCTTCATGATTGACGGGGCAGCTAGCCCGACAGCAGCAGGAGGCTTTGGCGGTTCTCTGGGCTATGCCAACGTCAATACTGGTGCATCCAGTACACCCGGATTGGTGGGAGGTTATTTGGGGATTGGATTGGACGAGTACGGGAATTTTTCCAATAATACGGAAGGGCGTTCTGGGCCGACACCAGCAGCAATTCCCGGTTCCACTCTGGGTGCTTACAGACCCGATTCAATTACCCTCAGAGGCAGCGAAGCAAGCAGTTATGCGTTTTTAACAAATGCCATTTCTCCCATCGGCATCGACAACATCCCCAAAAATATTAACTTTACAGGCCCTTTTGACTTCGACAATAGCGTCACTACCAGTCGGGATGCAGCGAAAAGAAGCATTCAAATTACCCTAGCTCCGCCTACTTCTCCAACGCCAAACCGTCTCACAGTTGCCTTGGATGTGAATAATGACGGCTTGTTCACCGGCCCGGGCGAAACTCTGATTGACATTCCCAATCTAGCACTTATCAACGGAGTGATACCTGCTAATTTCAAATTTGGTTTTGCCAGTTCGACAGGAGTTGCTACTAACTTTCACGAAATTCGCAACCTCACAATCGAGACAGTCAATCCTACTCCCGCCAGTCAAGCTGACGTTGTTACTACCAAAAGTGGCCCATCATTTCTCAAAGTTGGGGGTAGCATCACCTACACGATTACTACCACTAATCAAGGCTCACAACCGGCTCAAGAAGTTTTGGTTCAAGACCAAATACCAGATGAATTACAACCGGCTTACCCAGCAGTTCCTACTGTGATTGCTACCAGCGGTGGCACTTACTCAAGCACGACACGGAACGTCACCTGGCCGAAAATTCCCGTTCTCAATCCCGGCCAATCTGTCACTTACACCCTGACAGTCGCTGCGCCTCCAGGTTTAACTGTCGGCCGCACCTTCAGCAATGCGGCATCCAGCAGTGCAGCCACTTTCGACCCCGATCTTGCGAATAACAGCGGTTTAAATGCAATAAGTCTAGTCAATACGACAGTTATTGATGCTGTTGCTGACCTCGTTACTACCAAAAGCGGCCCAGTGACTGCAAATGCTGGGTCAGCTCTTGCTTACACGGTGACGACGGCAAACAACGGGCCAGACCCCGCAGCCAATGTCACGATTACTGACAGCATCGTTCCGGGTTTAACTGGAGTCTCGGTATCGGACGGAGGTGCTTACAACCCGGTGACAGGTATTGTCAGCTTCCCGCCGATCGCATCCTTAGCCGTCAGTACAGTCTTCCGCACCGTCAGTTTTGTCGCTCCAGCGACCCTTACAAGCGTCACCAACACGGCTCGGAGCAGCTCTGCGACCTCCGACCCGGTACTGACAAACAACGACGGCAGCAGCACGAATTCCTCCGTTGTCACGACGATCGCCTCCTTTGCAGACATCGTTACTACCAAAACCGGGCCGAGTGCCGCGAATCCCGGGGCTACCGTGAGCTACACAATTACCACAGCCAACAACGGCCCGAGTCCCGCTGAAGCTGTAACCATCACTGATAGCATCGTTCCGGGTTTGACGGGAGTTACGGCATCTGATGGCGGCACTTACAACGCAACTACGGGGATTGTAACTTTTCCAGCGATCGCCCTTAATAACGCTACTACAGTAACAAGGACGATCGGCTTTACAGCACCTGCAAGTGGCGTCATCAGCAGCACAGCAAAAAGTATCTCCGTTACTCCCGACCCCAATATTACCAACAATAGCGGTTCGACTGTTAACACCACGATCGCCCCCAACGCTGATGTTGTCACCTTCAAAACCGCCCCGGCAACTCTCAATCCAGGCCAAATACTCACCTACACAATTACATCCCTAAATAACGGCCCGAATCCCGCTGTCAACGTGTCCATCACCGACAGCTTGATTCCAGGTTTAACTGGAGTCACCGCATCCGACGGTGGTACTTACAATCCGAATACAGGTGTTGTCAGCTTCCCGGCGATCGCCAGTTTAGCAACTGGTACTAGCGTGACTCGGACGATCGGCTTTGTGCCGCCAGCCACTCTCACTAGCATCACCAACATCGTCCGCAGTACCTCGGATACTCCCGATCCCAACATCAATAACAACGATGGCTCAATTATCGCGACGGTTCCGGGTCAGGGAGGCGGTCGAGTCACCACGGTTATTGGCAGCGCAGC
Source organism: Microcoleus sp. Aus8_D2 (assembly GCF_036702665.1). Classification (NCBI taxonomy): domain Bacteria; kingdom Bacillati; phylum Cyanobacteriota; class Cyanophyceae; order Oscillatoriales; family Microcoleaceae; genus Microcoleus; species Microcoleus sp. Aus8_D2. The sequence goes on along the minus strand of NZ_JAUBUN010000073.1, from coordinate 540 downwards.
GGACGTTTCCACGACCAAGAGCGGCCCCGCATCCGCCATTCCGGGGGGGACTGTTACTTACACAATTACGACTGCTAATTTGGGCCCCAGCGCTGCTGGCACTGTGGTGGTGAGTGACAGCATTATCCCTGGTTTGACGGGAGTTCAGGCTTCCGATGGCGGCAATTACGACCCGATTACAGGGGTGGTAACTTTTCCGGCGATCGTCAATTTGGCCAATGGTGCTAGCGTGACGCGCACTGTGAGTTTAATCGCTCCGGCGATCGGCAATATCACCAATACTTCCCGCAGCACCTCAGCAACGGGCGATCCAAACCCTAGCAATAATGACGGTTCTGCTGCTAGTGCGATCGTTGCTACTGCGATCGTACCACCGCCGACACCGCCGACACCGGCCCCAACTCCGGCCCCAACTCCGGCCCCAACTCCGGCCCCAACTCCGGCCCCAACTCCGGCCCCAACTCCGGCCCCAACTCCGGCCCCAACTCCGGCCCCAACTCCGGCCCCAACTCCGGCCCCAACTCCGGCCCCAACTCCGGC
>NZ_JAUBUN010000072.1:0-23128 GCF_036702665.1 Microcoleus sp. Aus8_D2 | reverse complement strand
AGGGCATAGGGCATAGGGCATAGGGCATAGGGCATAGGGCATAGGGCATAGGGCATAGGGCATAGGGCATAGGGCATTGGTCATTGGTCATTGGTCATTGGTCATGGGTCATTGGTCATGGGTCATTGGTCATTGGTCATTGGTCATTTGTCATTTGTCATTGGTCATTGGTCATTTGTCAGGGAGCATCCTAGCTCCCAAAAAGTATGTACGACTTGCGATCGTCCTCGAAGAGCTCTACAAATGCAAAACTGAGATGTTTCCGGGGGGAAATGGCCACTGTCCCCTTCTCCCCTTCTCCCATTCTCCTACTCAGACAGTCTTCCCACTCGATCGCCACTTCTGAGAATTTGACAAGCTAAAATCGCTGCCCCAAAGCCATTATCAATATTCACCACACCCACACCAGCCGCACAAGAATTGAGCATAGTTAAAAGAGGAGCAATCCCGCCAAAACTAGCGCCGTAACCTACGCTCGTCGGCACAGCAATCACCGGACAATCCGCCAAACCCGCAACCACACTGGCTAAAGCACCTTCCATACCAGCAACCGCAATCAACACATCAGCACCAGCAATCACGTGCCGGTTGCTCAGCAAGCGGTGAATGCCGGCAACTCCCACATCCCACAAACGCCGCACCCCAAAACCGCAAAGTTCCGCAGTCACAGCCGCCTCTTCCGCTACAGGCAAATCCGCTGTTCCCGCACTGATAATAGTCACAGTACCCGGATGCTGGGGAGTTAGGGATTTAGGAGAAATTGCACAGATTCGAGCTGTTTGGTAGTAGCACAAATCGGGTATTTTTTGCTGCAATTGTTCAAAAACCTCTGGTTCAATTCGCGTCGCCATCACCGCAGGATTTCGTCCGCGCATGGCTTCGACAATCTTCACAATTTGGTCGGGGGTTTTCCCCGGGCCCCAAATAACTTCCGGAAAACCGGTTCTTAACGTGCGGTGGTGGTCAATTTTGGCAAAATCGCCGACTTGTTGAAAGTCAAAATGCTTTAATTTGTCCAAAGCTGCGATCGGGCTAACATCGCCGGCCGCTACAGATTCGAGTAACTTCTGTAAAATTTCAGGTTCCATTAATTAATAATATCCTCTCAGCTAAAATAACAATAGCAAAATTGGTTCGTAGTGAGGACTTTAGTCCTTAGGAAAGAGCGGACTAAAGTCCTCACTACGAACCAATGACTATTCTGTAATTTTCAGTTCGTACAAATTCCAGAAAGCACCGCCGATCGCACTATAGCGAATTCCCGAAATGCGATCGCGCACCGCCTCAAAAGTCAGCGGATTCACCATGTAAAGAAAAGGCACTTGTTCCGCTATAATCCGCTGAGTCTCCCCATACAGTTCCTTGCGCTTCGCCTCATCCAGCTCCTGGGAAGCCTTCACATACAAGTCATCAATTTTCTGCTCCCAGTCGTACACTTCCCAACCCTTAATCGGCGGTTCTCCGGCTTGCTGGCCCTGGTTGAAACTGTGCAAAGTCCCCTTGACTGACCAAATATTGTAGCCGCTGTGGGGTTCAGTACCTCCGGTAAAAGCGCCGAGGTAAGTATCCCAATTTTTAGTCAGGCGGAGCTTTTCCACATAAGTGTTAAAACTCAGGAACTGGGTATCAATTTGCATCCCCAGTTTACCCAAATCTTGCTTAATTTGCGTTCCCATTTGCTCCCGAACTTTTTTGCCCGCAGCCATCAACAAAGTAAACCGCACTTTGTTGCCTTCAGCATCCAACAATTCGCCGTTACTATTATACTTGAATCCTGCACTTAACAGTAACTCTTTCGATTTTGGCGGATCGTAACTGTAAGTTTTCAATCCCTGTTCTGGAGACAAGTAGAACGGACTTTGCGCCGGAATTGGAGAGTGCAGTGGCGCCCCAAGTCCGCGATAAATATTGTTAGTCATGCTGTCGCGGTTGATGCCGTAGGCGATCGCCTGCCGAAACTCCTTAGTCGTGAACCAGCGAGACTTAACCGGGTCTACAAACGGCTGATTTTGAGCGTTGCGCCCCTTATTCAGATTGAAACACATAAACACGCTGCCAGTATCCGGCCCGCCGTTGAACACCGTATATTTGCCGCGTTTTTCCTCCCGTTTCAGCAGCGGAAACACTTCCGGCTGTACGTCCAAGGTATCCAAATCGCCCGATCGAAAATTCAGCAATTGATTATCAGTATTTTCGATAATTTGCCAGACAATTTGCTGGATGTAAGGCTGACTGTTACCTGCTGGATCTTTGCGCCAAAAATACGGATTTCGTTCCAAAACAACGCGCTGGTTGGGAGTATAGCTCAGCATTCGGTATTGACCGTTACCGACAATTTTTTTCGGGTCAGTATCCGTACCCCAAGCAGACAGGAATTTAGGCTTGCCGTCAGCCTCTGTCTGGGTGGCAACTTCCTGTAAAATATGAGCTGGTAAAATCGGTATTCCCCCAGCAAATCTAATAAAAGGAGCAAAAGGTTCTGGCACTGAAAATTCAATGCGGCGGCTGTCAATTTTTTTGACTTTGGGCAATTGACGGCTCATGCCAACTCTCAGAGTATCTTTCAAGCCGCTAGGAATTTTTTCATTGAAATAAATCTTTTCATAGCTGAATATAATATCATCAGTTGTCATCGGTTCGCCGTCCGACCATTTCAATCCTTCTCGCAGGGTGAAGACAATCTTTTTGCCATCTTTAGAAACTTCCCAGGATTCAGCTAAACCGGGTTCTAGTTTCGATGTCAGACCGTTTTCATTGAGCAATCCCTCGTACATATAGCCAAACACGCTGTATGCAGATTGATTTAGCGGATAGTTGAAGGTGGCGGGGCCGCTGGGGGTGGGAACGATGAGTCTGTTTGCTAAGTTAGTCGATCGCACGGGACTGCAAGCAGAGAGACTGATAGCTGCGATCGCAGCCAGCAGAACAGCCAACCAGCTGCGCTTTGAATGTAAAATAGGGAAAATTTTCATAATAATTTACTGTACCACCTGGGTGCCATTATGACTGAGATTGTAGCCAACCGAGAAAGTCTTCAGTGCGCGAAAAATACTTGGTTATCCCGACTTCCTGCAAAGCATCTCGAACTTTCGACAGACCAAATTCTTTGACGTTACCGCTGAGAAATACTTTGCTTTCTGTAGAATGCGATCGGGCATGACTGAGGATACAGTGTAGAATCAAATTGTCTGTTGGGTCTTTTTCGATCAAAATTTCGTTTAAGCTTGCTTGGACAATCTCTGGATTTAATGCAATCATCTCTGCATTTTCTGACATCAGAGAAATTGCTTCACGTAACCGCAATTCAATTTCATCTATTCGTTCTAGATAGTAAAGTAATGACTGTTCCAAGTAAAAATGTAGAGATGGGGCATATTCAGATGTCACATCTCGCTTTGTTTCGCTAATTTGACGATTTAGCTGTTCCTTAAAAGAGTTTTGTCGCTTCAACTCATCCTCGAAAGCTGACCAAGCTTCCATGTAACAAATGCTGGGTATGACTAACTGAACTGATGAGGAAAAATCTCTGAGCAACATAATTGCGTCAGGATCGCACCCCGTAGCAATACTCATCAGAAAGTTGGTCTCGATATATATAATTGCCACCTAATTCCACTCCGGATTTTGTTGTTCCCCCTGCGAGTAATGGCAGCAAACCGATGGCTGCTATCTGTTCCGATGCTGGCGGAATTTCTGATTTCCAGTTATAATCTAAGTCATGCAGCCACGCTTCTATCAGCCCCCCAAGGGTACGTTTAGAGAACCATTTACTGCCAAAACTCGGCATATAATAGCGACATATTTCACCAGTATTGAGAGTGCAAACAGGCTCCGATAAATTCACACCATCCCATTTAAAAATCAAAATTTGTTCCGCGTCAATAAACATAGCATAGGGGATAATCGCGTTTTTTTCAGACAGCTTAGCTAATACAGCTTTCAGCCAATCGATCGCGCGATCGACAATTTTCTGTTTCGCGGCTGGTTCTTGAGCTTGAATAATTTTTACCTCGATGAGTGCGACTATGTTATCGTCCTTATCCAACGCGATCACATCCGCGTCTACGGGTAATTGCAATTCCCAGGTGTCAGTGTCCATGATTTCAGCCTTCCTACGGTATAAATTAAAGTTCTATTTTTTGCCGAGCAAAACTACAGCATAGGCTGCGATTCCTTCTTCTCTTCCCACGGGGCCTAACTTTTCGTTAGTAGTAGCTTTGATCGCAACTTGGTCTGGTTTTAGTTGTAAAACAGTAGAAAGGCGATCGCGCATTTGCTCGATATGCGGTTTCAGCTTCGGACGTTCCGCGACAACCACCGAGTCAATATTGCCAATTTCCCAGCCTTTATCTAATATTAACTGATTGACTTGTGCCAGCAACACGAGACTGTCTGCACCTTTCCATTTTGGGTCAGTTGGCGGGAAATACAGGCCGATATCTCCCAAACTGAGAGCTCCCAGCATGGCGTCCATAATCGCGTGGGTGAGTACATCTGCGTCGCTGTGTCCTAATAAGCCTAATTCGTGGGGAATGTGGACGCCGCCAAGGATCAGGGGGCGTTCTGGAACTAAGCAGTGAATGTCGTAACCGTTACCGATGCGGATGTTCATGTAAAAAAGTAGATGTTTGGGGAATGCAGACAGCAGACAATTATTTCACAGTCTGGGTGGAGATGAGTAAGTTTTTTGGGCGATCGACTTATTTTACTTTTCGGCAGATATTGGAGGAATGCGATCGGCTGTTAAAATTACTACTTTCCCATCTTCCCAAACTGCAATAGATTCACCTAATTTACGGTGTCTTTCAATAGCTGCTGCAACGGCCGCTTTCACTCCCGCATCAATTTTTTTAGAGAAAAGTTCTCGGGGTTCCGATTCGTTCATTTTATCTTTGAGTGATTTGATTCCCGATTGCAATATTATAGATTATCTGTTCTTGCTCGATACTTCCTTCTGCCACTAACTGAGCAGTTTCGTGAGAGTTGTCATAGATAATCCAATTGTCGCACAGTGGCAAATACAGAGCAATCAAATTTCGCAGTCCCCTCTCATAGCGACGGCGGATGACATCTTCTGGGATAGAATGACCGCCGCTAGCTACCCGTCGGGCTACTCTTGCTACGGCTAGTTCTGGCGATCGCAACCAAAAGTAAATTAAGTTATCTGCTGAAAATATTCTCATCAGGTTTGTAGTAAGGACTTCAGTCCGTAAAATCAGGCTTGTAGTAAGGACTTCAGTCCGTAAAATCAGGCTTGTAGTAAGGACTTCAGTCCGTAAAATCAGGTTTGTAGTGAGGACTTCAGTCCGCAAAATATCGAATTTTATGAATGTACTATTTGCTCATAAAATCCTAACAAATATAGACCCAAAGAGCGAGTACCCAAAATCTCCAAAAATTGCCAAATTCAAACGATAGCCATCAACCAACCCGAATCAAATCCGCATAGGAACCCAACAAATCATCACCAGTCAAACTATCCGTTTCCTGCTGCGGACTCCAAATCACCTCTAAAACCAGCAAATTCTCAGCAGGAGTCGCCGCCGATTTCTCTAATACTGCTTTCAACTTCCCAACATCGCGAATGTCTCCAAACAGCGGTCTTTTATCCTCTGTCCCTATCAAAAACGTGACTACAATATACTCTCCAGGCCCTTCGTCGCCAGCACTAACAGACTGTCTGCGACGAATATCGCCATTAACCATACTCAAAGTTTCCACACTTAACTTGCTGCGTTCTTGCATCGAGACTTGATTGAATATTTGCGTCGCTTCTTCTCGACTTGCGACTATCTGGGAATTCGCGCAAACGTGAGTCCACTTTTCCCGATTTCGCAAAATAATCAAAACAGCTTATTGCAAAAATTCCGCACGTTTAGTCGCATTTTTTATATCATAATTTAACGTTAATTCAGTTAGCTTACTGGGGACTTCGCGAGCTTCTGCTAACATAGCAAATTGCAATTTATTGACGGCAAAAATGTGTGTTTTGGCTGCTTTTCCAGGATGTTGTCGATAATAGTAAATACAGTAAGCAATTAACGCGACACAACCTCCAGCAACAAACAGCCAAAACACCACAAATTTCCAATCATCATCAGATTCCGAACTCGCAGGGCTATCCGAGTTGTTGTCAGTGGTAATTGGTGCTGGTGCATTGACGGCTGGTTGTCGATCAGAACCGATATTTTGCTGGCTGTTATTGGGAGTGTCTGAAGATGGCGAACTAATATCGCCGTCTCCAGAATTATTATCAGTAGTGACTGGTGCTGGATTGGCTGCGGGCTGTTGATTGGAACCTGTATTTGGCTGAGTGTTACCGTAATTGTAAGGAACTACATAACTCGGCCCTGAATTATAGGTGCGCCGCTGGATAATTACTGTTCTGTTATTGCTAGATTGTTGCGGAATCGGAGGGTTAGGTGCGGCGACAGGTGCAGGTGCGGCAGGCTTTTCAAAAGAGCCGCTGCGAACTCTTCCCCCAGTATTTCCGCTGTTGCTGGGGCGGCTGGGACTGGAACTAGCAGCACTATTCGATCTGCTGTTGCTGGAACTAGAAGAACTAGAAGAACTAGAACGGCTGGAAGTGGAACTAGAACTAGAAGAACTCGATCGCCCGCCACTACTTGGGCCACTGCTGCCGCCGCTGCTTTTGGCCAAAGCTTCCCGGTTGATCTTGAACAGTTGACCGTTGCTGTTAGCAGTTAAATTTACAGTAACTTCACCGGCGAGCAAAAAGGCGATCGCCCAACAGCACAAAAGTTGATTTTTTAGCATAAATTTCTCGGGGAAAAATACCGTGTTAAATCAAGAATGTCAACAGCCCACAGCCCACAGTTAATTAATCCGCTAGCAAATCCGGGCGGCGCGATCGAGTTCTGGCAATTTGCTGTTCCTTGCGCCAGCGAGCAATTTCTGCGTGATTACCAGACAGCAACACGTCGGGCACCTTCAATCCCCGAAAATCGGCCGGTCGAGTGTACTGCGGATAGTCCAAAAGTCCGTCTTCAAAACTCTCAAATTTCAGCGAATCTTCCTTCGCTACAGTTCCCCGCAACAATCGCAAAACCCCATTAATCAAAGCCAAAGCGGGAATTTCGCCCCCAGTGAGTACAAAATCGCCTAGAGACACTTCGCGAGTTACCAAGTGCAGCACTCGATCGTCCACACCCTCATAATGGCCGCAAATCAACACCAACTGATCGCGTTTGGTGGCGAACTCCCGAAACATCGGCTGCTGCATCGGTTCCCCTTGAGGAGTCAGCAAAATCACCTCCCGCCTAGACAACACCGGTAGCGACTCCACCGCAGCAAAAATCGGTTCCGGCTTCATCAGCATCCCGACTCCGCCTCCGTAAGGCTCGTCATCGACTCGCTGGTGCTTGTCTGTGGTAAAATGGCGGGGATTGACAAAATTCACCTCAGCAATATTTTTAGCTAAGGCTTTGCCCATCAGTCCCGACTCTAGGGGAGCCCGGAAAAATTCTGGAAACAGGGTAACAACGTCAAATCGCACAATAATTGAAATTTCTCAAAGAAATGGGTCTAAAACCCCGTCCTTCTAAGACGGCTTTAAAATCGGCTTTGGCAGTTGAGAGATTAATTTTCTCACTCTGATCGGACATGGGAATCCCCTCCTTGGAAACCCTCTTGCTTCAGTTGTTCAAACTCAAAGTCAGACATCCTGACTCTAAGCATTTTGTTTTTCGCCACGTTACAACATCTGTTGCTACAATACGATGGTAGCACATTGAAGGTCGAACAATGCTAGTTCTAGAGTACAAAGTCAAGGCAAAACCCGGTCAAGACAAGGCGCTCGCAGAAGCGATTCGGACAGTCCAATTCATCCGGAACAAATGCTTGCGCCATTGGATGGATGCACCGAAAGAAGCCAAGATTGGCCGATTTGCTTTGAATAAATACTCAACAGAACTACGCAACGAATTCAATTTCGTCAAAAACCTCAACTCGATGGCAGTACAAGCTGCGGCCGAGCGGGCTTGGTCAGCTATCTCTTGCTTTTATGACAACTGCAAGAAAGCGAAGCCCGGTAAAAAGGGATTTCCTCGATTCCAGAAAGACAACCGTTCTGTTGAATACAAAACCAGTGGCTGGGTGCTTCACCCGACTTCTAGACGCATAACTTTCACCGATAAAAAAGGGATTGGTGAGCTTAAACTATTGGGAAAGTGGGATATTCACACCTACCAGGTCAAGTCCATAAAACGAGTCAGGATTGTCAAAAGAGCCAACGGGTTCTACGTTCAGTTCTGTGTTGATGTTGATGGGACAACACCACTCGAACCAGCGGGAAATGCGATTGGGTTGGATGTAGGACTGAAGGAATTCTACGTTGATTCTAACGGTCACGGAGAACCCAATCCCCGGTTTTTGAGAAATGCCGAAGCTGCCATCAAGCACGCTCAGCGACGCATCTACAAGAAAAAGAAGGGGTCATCTAACCGACGCAAAGCTAGGGCTAGATATGCCAAGAAACATTTAAGAGTAAGTAGGCAACGTACCGAACACGCTAAGAGACTAGCGCGTCGCGTTTGCCAGTCTAACGACTGGGTAGTCTATGAAGACTTAAAGGTTCGCAATATAGTCAAGAATCACAAACTCGCTAAGTCCATTAACGATGCGAGCTGGTATCAATTCCGTCACTGGATTGAATACTTTGCCAGCAAGTTTGGGCGAAAAGCTGTTGCCGTTCCTCCACAATACACGAGCATTCAATGCTCCAATTGCGGGCATCATGTAGAGAAAACATTGAGTACAAGAACTCATGAATGCCCGCAGTGTGGATATGTAGCGGACAGGGACAAAAATGCGGCAATTAACATTTTGCGTAAAGCAACTACGGTCGGGCAGACCGGAAGTAACGCTTGGGGAGTTGGAACCTCTACGCTACTTGGGGCAACCCTGGTAGGGCAAGTTCTGACCGCGAACCAAGAATCCCCACGCATGAACGGCTGGGGAGTGTCAATGATACATCACCTCTAGTTTGACCCGGAGAGGCCGATCGGTTTTCAGTAATTGCTTTATTCTTTATAATTCCTTATAATTTCTGAGCATTTTTGCAAGTTAAATTTTATTCTTTTGTCTGCGAGCCGATTTTGTACGCAAATCATCAGTTCTCAGGACAGTGACTTTCGTAAACTCGCGCCCAAGCAAGTGCGCGATCGCGCGATCGGTCACGGCACTTCACTAGCAGGAAAAAATATTCACTCTTAAAAAGCCCCATCTTACCCACAGCCACGGCAAAATTTAATTTCACATCCAACAGAGGAAGACACACCATGCAGCAGTTGACATCTCAAGCCTTGGAACACAATCTTTCCCAGCGCACGAAAACCTCGATTATGGTCATCGGGGGAGCCGAAGACAAAGTGCACGGGCGAGAGATTCTGAATACCTTTTTTTGCCGTGCTGGGGGTGCAAACGCTCGGCTGGCGATCGTCCCCTGCGCTTCCCGAGATCCCGAAGGAATTAGCAACCGCTACCGCACCATATTTGACGAAATGGGCGTGAGCGCCGTCAAAGTCATTGACATCCGCGAACGCGAACAAGGCGAAAACCCCGTCTGGAAAGATTATTTAGAAGACTGTACGGGCGTATTTATCACAGGTGGCGACCAACTGCGGCTCTGCGGGCTGCTGGCGGACACCCCGCTGATGGAAAAAATTCGCGAATATACTCTCTCGGGTAAGATTACCCTCGCCGGCACCAGCGCGGGTGCTGCGGTGATGGGATATCACATGATTGCAGGCGGCGGGAGCGGCGCGTCACCGAACCGCTCTTTAGTAGACATGGCAAACGGACTTAACATTATTCCCAATATCATCGTAGACCAGCATTTTCACAACCGTAACCGCATGGCTCGCTTGCTGTCGGCTGTGGCTTGTCATCCCGATCGCCTCGCTATTGGTATTGACGAAGATACTTGCGCCTTGTTTGAGGGAGACGATACTATGAAAGTTCTCGGTAAAGGCACGGTGACTATTGTTGATTCTAGGGAAAACTTTTATACCAACGAGTCTCAAATAGGAGCGACAGAACCTTTAAGTCTCTTCAATATGCGCTTGCACGTTCTATGTCACGGAGATTGCTACAATATGCCCCTAGGCAAACCAATGCCATCGGCGGCCTGTTCCGAGTCGGGCTGGCCTTTGGAATGCCGCACAGCAAACTAACGCAGAATATCAGAGTCATCGATCGGGCAGAAAGTATGCGGCATTCGGGCCGAATCATGGATACAACAAAAGGATGTATTCCGAAGCAGCCACGGGCTGACACCAGAAGGTAGAATCACAAAATTCTACCTTCTGGCTTATAGTTTGTTTCTGCCTTGACCTGCTCTTGTTTCTAGCCGATCGCGGGAGCATGAATTGTGAACGCGGGCTGCCCATAACTGGAAATTCACCCCAAAACTGTTCGCAGCGAACAGTCTATCGAGCAATCTAGCTCCAAATTGAATAAATGCTGCAATTACCTATAAGATTTAGCGACCCATACCCCTCTTACAGTCATGAAAATACTTAAAATCCAGACGTTACGCGGCCCCAACTACTGGAGCATCAGACGCCACAAACTCGTCCTCATGCGTCTGGATTTAGAGGAGTTGGCAGATAAAACTACATCTGAAATTCCTGGCTTCTACGAAGGGTTGACCGCCACACTCCCGAGTTTGGACGACCATCACTGTTCCCCCGGCTATCAGGGAGGCTTTCTGCAACGGGTCAGAGAAGGCACAATGATGGGACACGTCATCGAACACGTCGCCCTAGAACTTCAGGAAATGGCAGGAATGCCGGTCGGGTTCGGTCGCACCCGCGAGACGGCCACACCAGGCATTTACCAAGTAGTAATCGAGTATCAAAACGAACAAGCAGGTCGCTATGCCACGCGAGCGGGCGTGCGGATCTGCCAGAGCATTGCCGATACTGGCTCTTATCCAGCGGCAGAATTAGTCCAAGATTTAAGAGACCTCAGAGAGTTTGCTTTGTCGGCAGCCCTGGGCCCGAGTACCGAAACACTGATCAAGGAAGCAGAAGCTCGCGGCATTCCCTGGATACCATTGAGCGCTCGGTTTATGATTCAACTCGGTTACGGAGTTCACCAAAAGCGGATTCAGGCAACTCTGAGCAACCGCACGGGAGTTTTGGGGGTAGAACTAGCCTGCGATAAGGAAGGTACCAAAAATATCCTCGGCGCTGCTGGCGTACCGGTTCCCAGAGGGACGGTGATTAATTATTTGGACGAACTGCGCGGGGCGATCGAAGATGTGGGCGGTTTTCCGATCGTCCTCAAACCGCTAGACGGGAACCACGGCCGCGGAATTACGATCGACATCAACTCCTGGGAAGTAGCAGAAGAAGCCTACGATTTAGCCAGCGCGGCATCAAAAACCAAGAGTGTGATTGTCGAACGCTATTATACCGGACGCGACCATAGAGTATTGGTAGTCAACGGACAAGTTGTAGCAGTCGCCGAAAGAGTCCCCGCTAACGTTGTGGGTAACGGCAGAGATACAGTAGAACAGCTCGTTGAAGAAGTCAACCGCGACCCGCAGCGGGGAGACGGACACGACAACGTGCTCACCCGGATCACGATCGACAAATTGACACTCGATTTGCTGCAAAAACAAGGCTACGCAATGGATTCGGTATTGCCGGCCGGCAAAAGAGTCTTCTTGCGCGCGACAGCAAACTTGAGTACGGGCGGCATTGCAGTCGATCGCACCGACGAAATCCATCCAGAAAACGTCTGGCTATTTTCCCGAGTCGCAAAAATCATCGGCTTGGACATCGCCGGCATTGACGTAGTAACAGACGATATTTCCGTACCCCTGCGCGATGTCAACGGCGTCATCGTCGAAGTCAACGCCGCACCGGGTTTCAGAATGCACGTCGCCCCGAGTCAGGGTTTGCCCCGCAACGTCGCCGGCGCAGTCTTCGATATGCTGTTCCCCTCGCCTCAACCCAGCCGAGTGCCGATTTTAGCGGTGACGGGAACCAACGGCAAAACTACAACCACTCGCCTGTTGGCTCACATTGTCAAGCAGACTGGTCAGATGACCGGCTACACGACTACCGATGGCACTTACATCGGCGATTATTTGGTCGAAAGCGGAGATAATACCGGGCCGCAAAGCGCTCAGTTGATTTTGTCCGATCCGACGGTGGAAGTGGCGGTGCTGGAAACGGCTAGAGGTGGCATTTTGCGATCGGGCTTGGGCTTCGATCAGTGCGATGTCGGCGTCGTTTTGAACGTCGCAGCCGATCACTTGGGAATTGGCGACATCGACACCGTGGAACAACTGGCCAAACTCAAGAGCGTCCTCGTCGAGTCGGTAATGCCCAAAGGTTATGCAGTTTTGAATGCCGACGACCCGCTGGTATCAGAAATGGCGCAGCGTGTCAAGGCTCAAATTGCATATTTTTCGATGAACCCGGACAACGAATTGGTTGCCAAACACACCGCTGCGGGCGGGCTGGCTGCGATTTACGAAAATGGGTATTTGTCGATCCTCAAAGGCGATTGGACGCTGAGAATTGAGCAGGCTGTGAATGTGCCGCTGACAATGGGCGGGCGCGCGCCGTTTATGATTGCTAATGCTTTGGCGGCTTGTTTGGCGGCCTTTGCTCAAGGAGTGAAAATAGAGGATATTCGATCGGCTTTGTCCAGCTTTCAGGCCTCCGTCGGTCAAACTCCTGGACGGATGAACCTGTTTAATTTGGGCAGCTATCACGCTTTGCTGGACTACGCCCACAACCCGCACAGCTACAAGGCTTTGGGCAGTTTCGTGAAGAATTGGCAGGGAATGCGGATTGGGGTAGTTTGTGCGCCTGGGGATAGACGAGATGAAGATTTTGTCACCTTGGGCAAACTTTCGGCCGATATGTTCGATCGCATTATTGTCAAAGAAGATCTTGACAGACGGGGCCGAGAACCCGGTGTGGTGGCCAAATTAATTTGTCAGGGAATTGCCGAGGCGATCGCTGCACGCACCCCAGACAAATCTAAAGTTGAATACGAATTGATTCTCGACGAAACAACGGCTGTTAACAAGGCTTTAGATGAAGCGCCGAAGGGCAGTTTGGTGGTGATTTTACCCGAAGGTGTCACGAAAGCGCTGGCTTTGATTGAAGCCCGGAAGCCGATTCAGGAATCTGCGGTAAATGCTGCTATTGTCGATCGGGTATCCGAGTCGCGGGACAGTTTGAAAACTTCGGTGGTTAATCAAGGCTAAAGTCTTAAGTTTCATTGAATTAATAGGTTGGGTTGACTTGTGTTAAACCCAACCTATTTTTTTAAACTCAAACAACAACGCAATAACATTAGTTTGTAGTGAGGACTTTAGTCCTGACTATCGGAGGACTAAAGTCCTTACTACAAACCGTATAGAATAAGGAAAAAGCAAGCAGCAGGGTTGAAGCATGAATGAGGCCGATCGCACCAGAATCGAAACATTCATCACGCGCTGGGACGGTTCTAGCGGTAACGAACGGGCAAACTACCAACTGTTTTTTGCGGAAATGTGCGATGCGCTGGGAGTCGATCGCCCTTTTGATAAAGGCAGAATTCCCAACGATCCCTACTGCTTTGACAAAGATGTCAAAATCTTTCACCCCAGCGGCAAGATAACTCCGGGGTTTATCGATTTTCATAAAGCCGAGCATTTTTTAATAGAAGCCAAACAGGGCGGAACCACGGGTAAAAAAGGAACTGCAAAGCGGGGAACAAATAGCTATTTGCGAGAGATGGAAAAAGCCTTTGTGCAAGCAGTTGCCTATACGCGCAGTCTCAGCAGCAAACCGCCGTTTTTATTGACTTGCGATATTGGCGATCATTTTGAATTGTGGATGGGATTTAGCGGCGACTATGGCGGCTATGGGGCGCGGCGAGATATTGGATTGGTGGAGTTGCGGAAAGCCGATGTATTCGATCTATTTGTCGATATTTTCACCAACCCGCAGCAGCGCAACCCGGAGAAGATTGCAGCGCGAGTAACGCGGGAAGTGGCGGCGGATTTGGCACAGTTGGCGAAGGGAATGGAGGCGAAGGTAGATCCGCAGCAAGTCGCCCAGTTTTTGATGCGCTGTATTTTTACCATGTTTGCTGAAGATGTCGGGTTGCTGAAGGAACATCTGTTTACCCAGGCGCTAGAAACGCGATGGATTCTCAACTCGAAGACGTTTAAACCGGAGGTAGAGGCGCTGTGGGAAGCGATGAATCAGGGGACGAGTTTTGGCTTTCATGGCAAGTTATTGCGGTTTAATGGCGGATTGTTTGCCGATTCTGGGGCGTTTGCGCTGACGAAGGCGCAGTTGCAGGTGTTGTTACAGGCTGCGAAGCGGGATTGGTGCAATGTGGAACCGGCGATTTTTGGGACGTTGTTGGAGAGGGCGCTGGATGCGCGGGAAAGAAGTAAGTTGGGGGCGCATTATACGCCGCGATCGTATGTGGAACGGTTGGTAAAACCCGTGGTGATGGAGCCTTTGGGCGATCGCTGGATTGCGGTACAAGCGGAGGTTAAACAGTTGCTCAACGCGGGGGAAGCGGAACCGACTGCAAATCAAAGGAAAAAGGCGATCGCTGTTTTAGAGGCATTTTTGAATCAGTTACAACAGGTGAAGATTCTCGATCCGGCGTGCGGATCGGGGAATTTTTTGTATGTCACGTTGGATTTGTTGAAGGGGTTGGAGTCGGAGGTGTTGCGGCGCTTGGAGGATGTCACAGGTGCGGCGCAGTTGCGGTTAGATATTGCTCAGGTGAATCCCAGTCAGTTTTTGGGGATTGAGATCAATCCTAGGGCGGCGGCGATCGCAGATTTGGTAATTTGGATAGGGTATTTGCAGTGGCATTTTCGGCGGTTTGGCGATCTTCCGCCGATCGAACCTGTATTGCGGGAGTACAACAATATTGAATGTCGCGATGCGGTTTTAGCCTGTGACGGAATAGAGCCGGATGTGGATGCAGCGGGGAAGGTAAGAAGCAGGTGGGGCGGAAGGATGATGAAAAGTCTAGTGACGGGGGAAGATATTCCCGATCCGACGGATCAAGTAACGATTTATCGATATTTGAATCCGAGGGCGGCTCAGTGGCCGGAGGCGGATTATATTGTCTCGAATCCGCCGTTTATTGGATCAAAAAGAATGCGTGGAATGTTAGGTGATACCTATGTAGATGCTTTACAAAAAGCCTGGTCTAATGTTCCTCAAGCTAGTGATTATGTCATGTGGTGGTGGAATCACTCTGCTGATCTTACTCGCAATGGATCAGTGAAACGTTTTGGAATGATTACAACTAACACCATTAAGCAAACTTTTGTACGTCGTGTTGTCGAAGAAAAGCTTAAAGCCCAGCCATCTATATCATTGATATTTGCAATTCCTGACCATCCTTGGGTTGATTCTACAGACGGTGCAGCAGTTCGGATTGCCATGACCGCTGGGCAGCATGATAAATCTATTGGGAAACTAATGAGCGTTATACAAGAATTGAGCGATTCTGATGAAACTGAGGATTTGGTTTTTCAGACCATAACAGAAATAGGTGTGATCAATTCAGATTTATCTATTGGCACAGATCTAACTTCAACAAAATCTCTCAACTCCAATAAATCTCTGTGTTCGGTTGGAATGAAGACTATCGGATCTGCCTTTCAGGTTCCTAGAGAGCAAGCAATTGAACTAGGACTAGGAACAGATGAAAAATTAAATAATTATATACATCCTTATCTAAATGGTCGCGACTTTGTTCAGAGTCCTAGAGGAATCTATGTAATAGACCTTTTTGGCGTAAGTTTAGATAAGCTGAAAGTAGAATTTCCAAATTTATATCAATATCTTTTGGATTTTGCCAAGCCTGAGCGCGATCAAAATAGGAATAAACTATTTAGGGAATTTTGGTGGGTTATCGGTCATCCAAGACCTCAATTTCGAGAAGCGACTAATGGTTTACCTAGATACATTGCAATTCCTGAAACTGCAAAACATCAGTCTTTTGGTTTTGTTGAAAGTGATATTGTGCCTGATAGCACTTTAGTAACATTCGCCCTTGATGATGCTTATTTCTTAGGAGTTCTTTCGAGTCGAGTTCATGTTACTTGGTCGCTGGCAGCAGGCGGAAGATTGGGAGTTGGAAACGATCCGCGTTACAACAAAACTCGATGCTTCGACCCCTTCCCCTTCCCCGACCCAACCGACACCCAAAAACAAATTATCCGCGAACTCGGAGAACGCCTCGATCGCCATCGCAAACGAGTTCAAACCACTCACCCCGAAGTCACCATCACCGGGATGTACAACCTCCTAGAAAAACTCCGCAAAGGCGAACCCCTCACCGAAAAAGACAAAGCCTTCAACCAAAAAGCCCTAGTCTCCACCCTCAAACAAATCCACGACGAACTCAATGCGGCCGTATTTGCCGCCTACGGTTGGGAACCCACCCTCACCGACGACCAAATCCTCGAAAACCTCGTCACCCTCAACGCCCAACGCGCCGCAGAAGAACGCAACGGACACATTCGCTGGCTGCGTCCCGACTACCAAAATCCCGGCGAAACCTACGTACAACAAACTCTTGAAGGTATCACCACCGAAACCGAAACCGCCATTACTCCCACCGAACAACAACCCTTTCCCAAAACCCTCAAAGAGCAACTTTCCGCCATCCGCGACTTGTTTCGCACCCAAAGCGGCGAATGGACTGCTAGCCAAGTCACCGCCCATTTCAAAGGCGCAAATCGCAAACAAAAAGTGATTCTCGACTGTTTGGAAAGCTTGGAAGATTTGGGTATTTTGCTCAGTCATACTGAAAATGCGATGACTTTCTGGCACCTTGCAGAATCTGAAAATACTCGGTAAGTTTCTGTTGTCTTTTGATTTTTAGAGAAATTTTCAAAACTCTTCCAAAATTATTCGTAGGGTGTGTCGCCATCGACAATCCCTTGCATAAAAACCGAGAAACTTATAGCGACGCACCCGATCCCATTTAGAAAAATTAGTGCGGTCGAACAAGTTTAGGGTTTGTCTCGACTGGTCAGAAGTATCAGGTGCGTCGCTCGCTTAATCAGGGTTGATAGCGATAATTATTCGTGGCGGCGCACCCTACAAATACTGAACCATATTGATATATAAATCAGAGGCAATATTTATGTAGGGAAACGGCACTGCCGTGTCCGGCGGAGGTTATGCACGTGAAATATAATTTGTATAAAATCAACAATTGTAGCAACCCTTTTTCAAATTGGTATGAACAGCGGGGATTTTAACTGCGGTTGTTACTTCTTGGTCGTCGATCATTTTTGCAAAACTCCCGATCTATTATCTTAGATAATCAGCTACTGCCTTTCGGGACGGGCTAGAAGCCCATCCCACAAGAGGATGATTGAGCTTTGGCAGGAAATTTAAATGTAGAATCGTTGATTTTTTATCATAGCTTTCCCAAAAAGAGATCGCCTTTCATCTCTTAACTGCCGCCCACTGCGTAATCGGTGCTAGCGGTTTCCAACCGAGAAAAGAGCCGATCGCCCCTACTTTCTGAATTCCAATTCTCATCAGTTCGCCACCGTAAATATCATGCCATTGTAAAACTTTAAGTTCGCTCTCAACAGTCACCGCATTTACTACCAAACGGCCGCCCTCACCTAAAGCATTCCAACAAGTTTCCAGCAAAGCTTCTGCGGTGACACCGCCGCCGATGAAAATAGCATCCGGTTGCGGCAAATTTACCAAAGCAGCGGGCGCGTCTCCCGCCACGATTTTGAGTTCTGGAACACCGAAATTAGACGCATTTTCGGCAATATATTCCAGTCTAGTTGGATGGCGTTCGATCGCGATCGCCCGACAACTCCGATGACTCCGCATCCACTCAATCGCGATCGAGCCGCAGCCCGCCCCCACATCCCACAGCAACTCCCCCGGAATCGGCGCTAACGCCGACAGCGTAACGGCTCTAACTTCGCGTTTGGTCAACTGTCCGTCGTGGCGGTACGCAGCATCCGGTAAGCCAGAAGTGCGGGGAAACAGCAGAGTTTCGCGATCGGCTGCAACGGCAATGGCGATCGTATTCAAATCGGCTAAATCCGACTCATTCCAAGCTGCTGCAACCCCTTCGATCCGCCGTTCCGAGTCCCCTCCCATCCGCTCGAACACGGTCATCAAACTGCTGCCAAAGCCCCGCTGTGTCAACAATTCGGCAACCTTTCCCGGCGTGTGTCGATCGGCACTCAAGACTAGCAAGCGCGCACCGGGAGAGAAACTAAGGGCGATCGAGGCGATCGGGCGATTTGTTAAACTGAAAGTCTCAACATCCGCCAGCGCCCAACCCAAACGCGCACCAGCCAGACTAAAAGCTGATGCTGCGGGAATCACAGTCATTTCGGAAATCGGAATCCGGCGCAACAGCGTGACACCAATCCCGTGACACATCGGATCGCCGCTGGCGAGCACGCAAACAGACTCGCCGCGACGGCTGATGATGTTGTCGATTGTTGCTTGTAGCGGCGAGCTCCAAACCAATTTTTCGCGGGTGTCGTCGGTTGGTAGCATGGCGAGGTGGCGCGCGCCACCGACAATGATTTTAGATCGATCGAGTAACGATCGGGCGATCGGACTCAATCCCAAAAGTCCGTCTTCGCCAATTCCCACCACCGAAAGCCATTTGTGCATTGCGCCCTGTGTGCTAATTACGACTTATCAATTCTAAAGAATAATATGGGATTTTCATTCACACTCCTTTCTTCTACTTGTCTCATGCCGAGTCTTGCTGCTAATTTGCATGATTCAATGTTTGGGCGATCGCAACTTGCGACAACATACTCAAAGCCAAGTTCATCAAAACCATATTCTATAATTTTAGTGGCAGCTTCAGTAGCGTAGCCTTGTTTAGTTGCAGTTGGCAGCAATGCGTAAATTAACTGTGGTTGTTCTTCCTCAAAAAAATACCACAAACCAACAAATCCAATAATTTCGCGATCGGTGTTTGTCTCCACAAACCAAAGACCAAATTTCTTTTCTGCAAACAGCTTTTGATTCTCAGCCAACATTTCTTCTACTTGTTGCAGCGACCAGATTTCGCCGTCACACAGATATCTCCTCACATAGGAATCAGTAAAAATTCGGTGGAGCTTGTTGAGATCGCTATCCAAAATTTGTTTCAAAACCAATCTCTGAGTTTTAAGTATCATGTAGGTTATTTTCTTTGGGTGATGGGGCATTTGTTAAGAAAGTTGAGAGTTTTGGCTGCTGGCGATCGACTTATGATACATTTCTGAAACCTGAAAGCGGGAAAGTCCGGTGCAATTCCGGCGCTGTGCCGCAACTGTGAAAGTCAGAATGCCGATTTCAGGATTTGTTTTGCGCGTTTACTTCTAGGTTCCCTGCGTCGCACGGGGAAGGAGATTATTTGTTGCTTTTGAGTGATTTACCGACTTGTCCGGGTTTATTTTACGGTTCCCGATCCCGAGACGGAGTTTTATCGAGGATGCGGATTCCGGGGGGAATTTTAAATGTACAGCAATGTCGGACGATCGCCAATTTAGTCGATCGCTACAGTACCGGCTATTTGCAAGTCACCAATCGGGCAAATTTGCAAATCCGAGAATTGCACTCGGAAATCGCCCCTGAAGTTTGGCAGGATTTGCAGGAATTGGGATTAGCATCTCGCCGCGTTGAAGTTGACCCAATTCGGAATATGATGGCAAGTCCGACAGCAGGAATCGATCGCCAACAGTTACTAGATACTCGCCCGCTAGTTTCAGCTTGGGATAATTACCTGCAAACCCATCCTGAGTTATCGGAACTTTCGGCTAAATTCAGCATTGGCTTTGACGGTGGCGAAGCGGTTTCGATCCGCAATCTACGGAACGATATTTTATTAGCAGCAGAAAGGCGATCGGGAAATTCCGAAATAGTTTTTCGGCTGTATTTAAAGGGCGATACAGGAATTATCATCGAACAATCGCAATGTATTGCAGTATTAGCAGCCTTAACTGGTGCTTATCTTGAATACACAAAAAAGCGACCGCGAATAGATGGTAAAAAACCGCGCTTGCGCCACCTGCTAGCAGATTGGGGCGCTGAAAGTTATCTAGAAAAAATAGAGAAAAATTTGCCGTTTGCTTTGGGGCGAAGGTCGATCGAACTTTCAGAAAGGGCGATCGCACCCAACGGCAATCTCGGCATCCACCGTCAGCGACAGTCCGATTTCTCCTACATTGGCATTGCACTGCCCCTAGGTAAGCTAGAATCAAAGCAACTGAGAAAATTGGCAAATTTAGCCCAAAAAATAGCCAGCGGCACCCTCAGACTCACACCGTGGCAAAATCTGGTGATTTCTGACATCCCGAACTCCGAGGTTTCCGAGGTCAAACAGCAAATCGCCGATTTAGGATTGCACTCATCCGCAACTCGCCTAGATTCCTGCTTAGTTGCGTGCGCCGGCAACAGCGGCTGTGCCTCGGCGGCGACAGATACTCAAACTCACGCCCTAGAAATAGTGAGGGATTTAGCGCAAAAACTGACGCTCGACCGATCGATCAACATACATTTCAGCGGCTGCGAAAAATCCTGCGCCCAACACCAGCCAATTGACATCACCCTAGTAGGAATTCAGATTCAGCAGAAAGGCGAAACCATCGCAGCTTACAACATTTATGCAGGTAGAAAAGACTTGCCCTTTGGACGGCAAATCTTCCCAGCCGTCAGTGTAGCCGAGATGCCCCGCGCGATCGAGCGAATGGTGCGGGTGTATCAGCGGTTTCGAGAACCTCAAGAATCATTAGGCGAATTTTGCGATCGGTGGGCGATCGACAAATTGCAGAAATTACTTAGCCCAGACAATCATTAAAACAGACAAACTGTCATCATTTCCCCTTCTCTTTCTTCCTTCGCGCCCTTTGCGCCTTCGCGGTTCATTAAAAAAAACTTTTCTTTCACAAATCAAACAAACTTCCCATAACAATTTCAAATCAATAAAGTAAAGTACAGTCTCCCAATGCCCAATGCCCGATGCCCGATGCCCAATGCCCCATTCCCTGTTTGGCCAATGCCCAATGCCCGATGCCCGATGCCCAATGCCCCATTCCCTGTTTGGCCAATGCCCCATGCCCGATGCCCCATGCCCAATGCCCCATTCCCTGTTTGGCCAATGCCCCATGCCCGATGCCCCATGCCCAATGCCCCATTCCCCATGCCCCATTCCCCATTCCCCATGATTGACTACATCCGAGACGGAACAGAAATTTACCAAAAATCCTTCGCCACAATCCGCGCCGAAGCAGACTTGTCAAACCTACCACCAGACTTAGAAACAGTCGCAGTGCGACTAATTCACAGTTGCGGAATGATCGACATCGTTAAAGACTTAGCAGCTTCCCCCCTTGCCGCCACCCACGGGCGCCAAGCCCTCGCAGCAGGCGCACCAATTCTATGCGATGCCAGGATGATAGCCGAAGGCATCACCCGCAAACGCCTACCCGCCGACAATCCAGTGATTTGCACCCTCTGGCATCCCGATGTCCCCGAGTTGGCTCGCCAAATCGGCAATACTCGATCGGCAGCAGCCCTCGATTTATGGCTAGATAACTTAGAGGGTGCAGTTGTCGCGATCGGCAATGCCCCGACTGCTTTATTCCGACTGCTGGAAATGCTAGATGCCGGAGCCCCCAAACCAGCGTTAATTCTGGGTTTCCCGGTAGGATTTGTGGGGGCGGCGGAATCCAAAGCCGAACTCGCTGCCAACAGTCGGGGAGTGCCATTTATCGCGCTACACGGGCGGCGGGGTGGCAGTGCAATGGCAACGGCGGCCGTGAATGCGTTAGCTCAAGAGGACGAACTATGACTAAGACTACTGGTAAATTGTACGGATTGGGCATCGGCCCAGGCGATCCAGAATTGATTACATTGAAAGCTTATCGAATTTTGCAATCGGTGCCGGTGATTGCGTATCCGGCGATGGAAAATGGTAAGGTGCTAGCGCGGGCGATCGTCGCAGATTATCTGCGCCCGGAGCAAATAGAAGTTCCGATGCCGCTGCCTTTTAGCCCGACGCGATCGTCTCAACCTTATTACGATATTGCAGCCGAGAAAATTGCCGCCCACCTCAGCGAGGGTCGGGATGTGGCGGTTTTGTGCGAGGGCGAGCCTTTTCTCTACGGCTCGTTTATGTATTTATTTAACCGTTTGTCGGGAAAGTTTACTACCGAAGTTGTGCCAGGAATTTCTTCGACAATGGCGAGTGCGAGTGCGCTGGGAGTGCCGCTGACTTACCGCAACGATGTGTTAAGCATTATGCCTGCGACGCTGGATGCTGATGTTTTGCGCGATCGGCTGGCGCTGGTTGATGCTGCTGTGATCATTAAGCTGGGGAGGCACTTTGCGAAAGTCCGAGACGTGCTGATTGAGTTGGGACAGTTCGATCGCGCACTATATATAGAGCGGGCAACTATGCCAAATCAGTCCATTCGGGCGATCGCAGAAGTCGATCCAGCCGAAGTTCCCTACTGGGCGCTGGTGATGATACCCAGCCAGCAAAAGTCTGTATCTTGACCTTACTTAAAGACGGATACTTGCTTCAAGACAGGAGTCGTGGATCTCAAACAAAGTTTACAAATGAGAGAGAGCCGCCAGATTTACCTCTGGAATCAATCAAAAATCTTCCATCTCTCATCTCAAATTAACTGATTATCCCGTGCCTGAAAGTAGCGCGCTTCCAGGCTTATCCTTTTCTTGTCAATTCTTTGCTCTTTATCAGCAATTGCAACATAGATAACTCACGCTTATACCTTACATCAGTTAATCTGTTGTTACAGGTCTTTACAAAGCTTAGAATATCCTTTATATTTATTTACATGGCGGAACACAAAGCCGTCACGAACATTGAAAACCAAATAACGCAATCATAAAACAATGACAGCTACTTTACAGCAGCGCGAAAGCGCCAACCTGTGGTCGCAGTTTTGCAACTGGGTCACCAGCACCGACAACCGCCTCTATGTAGGTTGGTTCGGCGTCTTGATGATTCCTACCTTGCTGACTGCAACAATCTGCTACGTAATCGCCTTCATCGCTGCTCCTCCAGTGGACATCGACGGCATCCGCGAACCAGTAGCTGGTTCCTT
>NZ_JAUBUN010000071.1:0-25685 GCF_036702665.1 Microcoleus sp. Aus8_D2 | reverse complement strand
GACTTCAGTCCTTCTTAAAGGTTCGTAGTGAGGACTTCAGTCCTTCTTAAAGGTTCGTAGTGAGGACTTCAGTCCTTATTAAAGGTTCGTAGTGAGGACTTCAGTCCTTCTTAAAGGTTCGTAGTGAGGACTTCAGTCCTTCTTAAAGTTTCGTAGTGAGGACTTCAGTCCTTCTTAAAGGTTCGTAGTGAGGACTTCAGTCCTTCTTAAAGGTTAGTAGTGAGGACTTCAGTCCGCATCCAAATCCGAGGACTGGCATTCCTCACTAAGAACCAATTGTATTGCGGTTGTTCCAGGAGATATGATATAAAAGGAGGGTGTGGACTGCGCACCTTACCCCTAGTAAACAGAATATTTTTATGCACTTACTACGAGTTCAAGTGCCTGATTTTCGGGGTTTAAAGGACATTGACATAACTTTTGAAAAGGACTTTTTTCCTAAAATATTTCCGCTGGGCAGTCAAAATGGTGGCGGAAAAAGTACGCTGTTGCAATTAATTTTTGTATTGCTACACTGTTCTATTGATGAGGATAAAAAACCGTTTATAGCAAATATGCTTCAGGGATTTAAAATCGCTGACGGGCAAGACAAAAGAGTTTTAGCCATCATTGACATTTGGGACGGAGAAAACCTTGTTAAACTTGGATTTAATTGTTGTAAAAAGTCTCCTATTTTAGAAGTTGTGTTTGATGAAGATATAAAGTCAGAAGACAGCATAGATATATGTTATTATTCAAGCGCCCCCAAATCCAATAATAATCAAGAGCCAAATACCAAGTTACAATGTCATTTTACTAATCAAAACAAGGAGCGAGTACAATCATTTTTACATAAGATATCGCGTAAAACTTTTCTGGCAGCTCCTTCTACACAGGTTTTTATATTTCTTCCACAACATTCGAGGAAGCTATTATTTAAACAACCAAGTAACGGAGATAATAATTATCATGGCATACTCGAATCTGCAAGATATAAATTACGAGGCTTGTTTACTTATGACTTTCTTGCTGTAGATCTACTTATTAAATCATTTAAAGATGCTCGCGATCGCGATTTCAGAGAAGCGATAAAAACAGGTAGCTACGGCAACAGCTATCAAACTATAATTAAGGAATTAAATCTGCTGCTTGGAAATAAAAGGATAAATTTAAATGAGGATTTTTCTGGTGTCAACTTTCAATTGTATAATAATGGTGAAACTATAGAACTATATCCCGAAGATTTAAGTCACGGCGAACTCAAAAGACTTAGTATTTATGTATGGCTCAATTCCCGCAACATAAAAGATGCTATTGTTTTGATGGATGAAGTTGAAATTGCTTTTCATCCAGATTGGCAATATCAAATTATATCAGATCTCAAAGAGTGGGCGCCCAGCAATCAATATATTCTGGCAACTCACTCCTACGAATTGTGTCAAGCTTTGACACCGGCTCATGTTAAAGAAATAGAGCCAAAACTGATTAAACAAGAATCCTAATATTAGAAATGAGTCTGAATTCAGAACAGCTAAAACAACACTGTGAGATAATTCTTCAATCTCGCAGAATTAAAAACAAAATTGTGGTGTTATGCGAAGGCCCTATTTCCCATATTGAGGGTAGACGATCGCCTCAAGCTTATAAACACATGGAGCAAATGCCGGATGCAAACTTTTATAATGCTTGCGTTCCGACATGGTGGACGCAGAAACGACCGCAATTCTTTAATTGTGGCGATCGCGCAAGTGTCATCAAAACTTATTCGAGTCTTTTAACATTACACGAACAGGATACCACTAATTCGTATTTAGATCCCGATCGACTTTTTGCAATGATAGATTTGGACTTGCACTTGCAAAAGATTGATGATTACAGTTTTCCAGATACAGAAGCAATTTTTTACCATCTTTATGAAAAATCGGAGGTGCGATCGCAAAATGTAGCACTGCACCGGATATGGATTACAGGTTTGATTCATAAAGAAGCATATTTGATCACACCTGAGCTTCAATCAATATTTGATGATTATCCTCATCCTCCGATGTATCAGGATAATCCTGTTGAACTGAATAGTGTTTATATGGATATGGCTGATAAAATTAGTAGTGATTTAGATTTACAGAATAACCTACAGAGAGCGAGCGATCGCATAAATCATTGTTTCAATTGTGCCGACTTAACTGAATTACAGGATTCATGGAAAATTGAGTTTAAAAATACGTCCGATGAAACGCGCCAGCATCAATTAATTAGGGCTTTGCTGACAATTAAAAAAGCTAAGGATTCTTGGCATCAAATTAAGCCGCCCGTTGACTGGAGTGGTAACGATAGCGTATTTAGAGAACAACTATCATTAGAGATTGGCAGATTTTACTCACAGCAAAGTAGTGATGTTAAGTGTCATCTTCCTTTTTTTTTCAACACATTGCATGAGTTTGTTTAATCTCACATCTTGCACCAATGTCAATTGGGGCTTTTCGTGGGGTGGGGGCGGGTTTATTTAACCTATTTGTAAGTTCCAAAGCTGTTGGCGAACCCGCCCCTACAGGTTAATTGAAATGGCATTATTCACCCATCTTGTACCATCCAAACTAGCATTCCCAAAATTTGCTCCAGCGGAACCAAGGCGTAATCATTGAGATCCAGTGATACAGTTTTGTCTTCCAATTTGAGAAATCGCCATTGCGTACCGTTGCTAACACTCCCATAAACAACTGAAATTGGTTTTCCATTAGCTTCATTAAACTTCTGCATTGCTACCATTTCGGCAATGCACTGTCCAATTCCTGTTTTCAAATCTGCTTTTTTAGCCTCAACAACTGCGACTGCTGGTGGTTCAATCTCTAACATTTCGGAAGAGCGACTAATCAAAAAATCACAAATTCCATTCAGTCCTTGTTTGAAATCAACGGTAAAGTCTTCCCCCGAAAACAAGCTAATTTTATCCTGCAAAATCTTTCTGACTTCCAGCAATACTGGAGTAATAATCATTTCCGATCGCGCTTTTTGACTTCCTGTCGCTACGGCTACCGGCAAACTATTCGCTAAAAAATCTGTCAGGGTTGCACTTGGAGCGATCGGGGTTATTTGCGGTAAAAATCGCGGGCCTTCTATTGTTGTTAATCCAAAGGCTGCTTTGACTTTAAGAATTGTCGTAAATTCGATATAAGACATTGTTTTTTAAGGAACGGTAGTCTAGATCGGGAGCCTATAGGGTTCGTCAGTCTTAAGGTTAGTACGAAAAATTTGGGTTTTGCTTTCCTGACGCACCATCCTAATTGTACCAGTTGCGTCCAGAAATATTAAACATTTACCTAAGTAAGGTGCGTCGCTCGCTCGATTGTCGATTTTATTTAGGGATTTTCGATGTATCCGCACCCTACAAATAATTGTGCCAGTTTTGTAAGTTATGTTAAACATTTCCCTAAGCTAATTGACCCTGACCGTAAATAAATTTACGCTGACCGTAAATAAATTTACGCTGACCGTAAATAAATTTACTATAGGCAAACATAGAAACATCAGATAGTATTGTTTAAACACATTGTGCTGTAGGGGAATTGTTGTCTTTTATTCAATCTGTCATTGTACGCGGTTTTACCGTGACACAGCATCAAACCTATCGAAAATTGTTTGTCAAAACTATGTTGCAAGAAGATTCCGCATCGAATCAAGTATCGCCCCAAGTTTTAACTAACCAAAGCTTTGAGGCCGATAATCGCGAATCTATCCGTCACGTCATCATCGGTTCGCCGCTGGGTGTACGGCGCACTATCCATCAACTCCACGCCTTGCGCTACGCGGAGGTTGCTCTTTGGACGCATCAGATCGCGATTCCCGACAATCGCATCGTCATTACACCGGAACAAGGAGAAATCATGAGCTTGTTGGTCAAGTTGATTCGGTTGGAATGAAGTGTCAAATTTGCGATCGCCATTTCTTGAATTGTAGTCGAAAGTGCGATCGCAAATCTCTGCTCCTTGCCCGTGCTACACTCAACAGATATCTTGTACGATTGTCAAGAACAGGCTTTCTGGCCTGTTCCACAAAAAGTAGACGAGCAATTGCATAAATCTTCGATCGATATGTCAACCGCTCCTTCAAGGCAGATGCAACCGACGATGCAACGCAGATGCATTTCAAGATAATTTGCGATCGCCCAACTAATTCCTGCTACAGTAGAACGTGCTTTGCAGGTAGGAAGTTGTCAAGCGCTGGAAGAATTGGAAAGTACGATCGGCTGATTGTGCCAAACTTCACTGCTCGGCAGTGGTATGCTCATCCGCATCATCCCCAGCAGTTTTCAACGCCATGTAAAGGAGTCCCATTGCGATCGGGGCTAACCAAGTAGCATAAGGAAGAACAAGTGCATCTAACAACCACTTGATACCGCCCCATTTTGAGGAAATAGCTTCAACGACGACTTCAACCAATTTGGGGTGGATGAAGAAGATCGGAAGTAAGGCGATGAATGTGGCTATGAATAAGGAACGTCCGGGGCGCTCTGTTTTCAGAGCGCGACTCCAAGCGTATACCAACGGAAGGGTGAGGATTGACGCGTCATGGAAGCGGTGGTAAAGGAAAATGCAAGAGTAAATCGCCACGAGCGCGCAGGCACCACCGCGAGGCAAACCTTTTCGGTAGATCTCAACTGCGAGACCACCTCCGAGCAATCCTAAGATGACGATCTGGGTAATACGAATAACTGCTCTATCACGTAAGCCGAGACAATAGAGTGCGTAGTCAATCCCAATAATAGTGTGATTGAAGGGGGCTTCAAATGAGTAGTCGTTTGCAGCCCCAGGAGCCGCCAATCTTGAAATATTCACTAGCTCCTGCTGCATTCGTAACGGAAGAACGTCTAAAGAGGTTGAAGCGAGACAGAGAACCAAAACAATGAATATAAATGATACCCAGGTACGGAAATCGGATTTGCGTAAAAAGAGCAAGAGGAACGGGAGTATCGTTTGCGGTTTTATGGTCGCGAGTGCAAGTGCGCCCCCAGCTAGTATCGGCCAGTTTTTCCCTTGAGCATAGAGAGCAGCGAACAGGCAAAGGGATTCAAGTAGTGCAAGTTGCCCCAAACCGATGCTCCAATAAATTGGCAACGAGAGTGCTACGGTTGCGATCGATAGACTGAGTAAAGCTGGAGGTAAAGCTTTGAACTTGCGCCTTGTCTGCATCTGCAATACCCCTTGTGAAAGCGGAATTAGCGCTAAGGCTGCACCTATGTTCACCGTTGTCCAGATTAACAAGCCCGTGTTAACTGGAAGGCTTGCCATAAGAGCAAAGAGGGGTAGAGCTGTAGGTGGACTCACCATTGCAACATCGGCATAGGGGTTTGCTCCTTCCAGTACGGCTACCCCTGCATTCCGAAAGATTAAAAAGTCAGATCCGCCAGGGTAGTTAAGTATATATATATTTATCAAAAAGAATACTATGCCAAGCGTTGCGATGATAGGAATCCAGCGTTGCACAAGGCCGCTCCGCAATAAGGAGGCAACAGAGACGGACAGCACGATCGTAGCGATTGGATAATAAATCAGGTACTGCTGAATTAGTAGCGGCTTTTCCATGTTCGTAGACTCAGTTGATTTGACTATATCTATATTGAGGTGAACTCGTTATCAGACCTGGCTAATTTCTCCCAACGCCTATTCCTGCCAATTTGTCAACCCCCAAAGGTCGATAAATTGTATCTCTTTGCTGATAATCCCGCCCCAAAGAACTAATCGCATTCTGCAAATCTTCCACAGACTGACAACTGCCGCCAACCGCCCCGGCCATCGTGGTAATGTGCTCTTCCATCAAAGTGCCGCCGATGTCATTGCAGCCCCATGTCAGGGCTTCTGTAGCTCCTGCCAAACCCAATTTTACCCAGCTTGGCTGATGATTGCTAATCCAATTTCCTAGGAAGATTCTAGATACGGCGGTGAGCAACAGTGTATCTGCTAAAATTGGTTGGTCTCGGCCGACTCGACTGCGCAAAGGAGCAGGTGCATCCTGTCCGACAAAGGGCAGTAAAATGAATTCTGTGATGCGAGCTGAATAGTTGTTGTTAATGGCTGTTTGTTGGAGCGATCGCACTTTTTCTAAATGTAAAACCTGCTGCCCGGCCGTCTCAATATGGCCGCAAAGCATCGTGCTAGTTGTCGGTAAACCCAGACGGTGAGCAGTTCCCACAATTTCTAACCAAGTTGCCGAATCTAATTTTTCCGGGCAAATCACCCGGCGCACTGCATCGTCGAGAACTTCCGCCGCAGTACCTGGCATCGAACCAACTCCCGCATCCCGCAAAGCCGAAATTACATAGCTGAAACTAAGATTATCTTGTCTGGCGATAAATTCTATTTCTTGGGGTGAAAAAGCGTGCAAGTGCAACTGCGGAAACTGATCCTTAATAGTTTTAACCAATTGCAAATAATAAGGCAAAGATTGGCCGTTGAGCTTAGCTTGAAGATTTAAGCCGCCCTGCATACAAATTTCCGTAGCATTCCGTCGTACTGCATCAGTTGCCTTGTCCTGAATTTGGGCTGCATCTAACCAAAAAGCCCCCGCGTCTCCCTCATCGCGGCGGAATGCACAGAAACTGCAATGCTGCTCGCAAATATTTGTAAAGTTAATATTCCGATTGATCACATAGGTGACAGTATCCCCTGATTGTCGGTGGCGGAGCAAATCAGCGGTTTTTTGAATTTGGGCGATCGCATCGGTATCTTTTTGCTGCAAAAGTACCAAGGCATCAGCGGTAGAGATGTTATAACCTTGTAAAGCTCGATCGAGAATTGCATCCACAGTTTTTTGGTTAGCTCAGCTACAGAATTACTGCCTATCATTAAGGCGTTTTTATATCTTAACAAATCAATCATAGAGGAACGATATTCTAAAATCTTAAGTCTTACAAAAGCATCCTTTACTTTATGGGAACAGAAATTATGAGCATCAACCAAGCAAATCACCTGTTGCCAGTGCCGTCTGGGCTTTTGCAAATTCCTGCTGTAGGGACTTGTGGTTCAACTTTTACAGACGCACCCACACCGCCCATTTATTTTTCCTTGGTGATTCCCACATACAACGAGTGCAAGAATGTCAAGAGTATTGTGGAACAATTGAGCAAGTTGCTTGATGGCAGCATTCCCGGCAACTACGAATTAATTGTAGTCGATGACAACAGTTCCGATCGCACCTGGGAAGTTGCGCTGTCCCTGAGGGCGGAATATCCGCAATTGCAGGTG
The DNA here is from genome assembly GCF_036702665.1 of Microcoleus sp. Aus8_D2. Taxonomy (NCBI): domain Bacteria; kingdom Bacillati; phylum Cyanobacteriota; class Cyanophyceae; order Oscillatoriales; family Microcoleaceae; genus Microcoleus; species Microcoleus sp. Aus8_D2. The sequence continues at coordinate 18,468 of NZ_JAUBUN010000071.1, read as the reverse complement.
ATGCGCCGGGAAGACGAGCGGGGACTTTCCACAGCGGTAATTCGCGGGTGGCAAGCCGCTAGGGGCGAGGTTTTGGGCGTCATCGATGCCGACTTGCAGCATCCTCCGGAGACGCTATTGCAGCTTTTAGCAGAAATTCAGCGGGGAGCCGATTTGGCCGCTGCGAGCCGTCACGTTGCTGAGGGCGGCGTGAGCGATTGGAGCGTTGTCAGGAGATTTTTGTCCCGGGGAGCTCAAACACTGGGATTGATTATACTGCCGGGAGTGGTGGGCCGAGTTTCCGATCCGATGAGCGGCTATTTTATGGTGCGCCGCAGTTGTATTGCCGGCAAAACCATGAATCCTGCCGGTTACAAAATTTTGATTGAAGTGCTCGGCAGGGGAAACATCCGCTGGATTGGAGAAGTTGGTTACGTGTTTCAGGAGCGGAAAGAAGGCGAGAGCAAAGTTACTTGGAAACAGTATATTGAGTATTTGCGGCACTTGTTCATATTGCGGTTTTCCCGCTGGCAGATGGGTAAGTTTCTGCGATTTGGCGTCGTGGGTTTCAGTGGCGTGTTTGTGAATATGGCGGTTTTGTACGTGTTGCGGACTTACCTCAAATTGGAGCTGACTCGTAGTCTGATTCTTGCTGCTGAATTGGCAATTATTAGTAACTTTTTGTGGAACGATTTGTGGACTTTTGGGGATATTTCTAAACGGCAGCCGGGAATGAGCCAGCGCTTCAAACGGTTGTTGAAATTTAATACAATTTGCTTGATGGGTTTGATTCTGAATGTGCTGCTGGTTAATCTGATGTTTAATATTTTTGTAATGAATGAATATTTTGCTAATTTAATTGCGATCGTGGCTGTGACTCTGTGGAATTTCTGGCTCAATATGAAGCTGAGCTGGCGGGTGACGGAAGTTGATTAGAAACTAGGAAAATGTGACAGTGCTTATGGGATAAAGCAACAGAGACAGCTCAAAAATCGCGCTCGCTCGCTGATGTCAAGAGCGATCGCACGAAATAAATTGAAACAAAAAATTCAGCCTTTCCATGACGACTTGAAACTCCTGCAAGTAAGCTAGTTTGATGAATCAACAATTGTTTGTACTCTCAGCCACTATTAGGCGCTATCTCACCAATCAATCATTGTTTTTACCTTTGGTCTTGCTGTTGCTATTAACTAATCTATTAGTTTCGCCCATAGGTGAATTCTCGCTCAACGACGATTGGATACACGCTAAAGCTGTCCAAAGATTGCTGGAAGAAGGTCAGTACCGCGGTCATTCTTATGTAGCCGCAACTCTCGCAGCCCAAGCTTATTGGGGGGCTTTATTTTGCAAAGTTTTTGGTTTTAGCTTCACTATTTTACGAGTATCGACTTTAGTATTAAGCGTTGTTGGCGCGTGGGCGATGGCCCGCTGCGGATTAGCATTGGGTCTTTCTCGAAACTTAGCTTTAGTTTGCGGGGTGCTGGTAGCAATTAACCCTTTAGTTTTAAATTTATCCTACAGCTTTATGACTGACGTGCCGTTTCTGGCAATGTCAATACTGTCAGGGCTATTTTTCCTGCTAGCGCTGCAAACACCGAGCGCCCAACTAATTTTTTGGGGCAGCCTTTTTGCAGTAGTTGCTTTTTTTGTCAGGCAGTTTGGGGTAATGTTACCTGTTGCTTTTGCGGGGACAGTCTTGGTAATGTGGTGGCAAAAACAATATCGCGTATCTTGGTCTATGGTTTTTGCTTTTATTGGCCCGTGGCTGGCGGCGACAGCGATTGTTCTCTATTTAGGGACAATTAAAGATGCTGGAACTCCTATTTTTGAAAGCCTCAAGGGACGAGTTCTAATGTCAGCTATGGATGGGTTCCGTCACATTCCAGTTTCACTTTGTTATATGGGTCTTTTTGCTCTACCTTTGGGTGCTGGTAAATTTTGGCAAATAGTTCGCAAACACGATGTTTGGACTCGGAAGCGGGGCGCTATTTTTGTCGGGTTTTGCTGTGTCTCGCTGACAGTGTTTTTATTACCTAAAATTTTATTTTTAGTAATAAGTATATTGTTTCATAAAGAATCGTTGTGGTTGCAGCGCTATGCAGAGCGAATGCCTCTATTAAAAGGGGATTATCTGCTTGATTTGGCGGTAGGTCACATTCAGTTGCCAGATGTTAACCCACAGCCAGTAGTTAGTATTGGTGGCTGGTGGTGGCTTGTAACATTCGCTGCACTGGGAGTGGCAGGACTAATATTTTTAAACTGTGTCGATCTACTTTACGATGTGCGACTGCAACATGACGAAAATAATGTTTGGCAGCAGCGAACGCATCAAAGACTTTTTTTATTGCTGTGGGGATTGATTCTTCTGGCTGTAGCTTACAATCCAGGGCGGTTATTCGTATTCGATCGATATTTAATTCCGGCACTGCCGCCCTTCATTTTGCTATTAGCATATGAAATGAACCGATTTAAGCTCAAAGGTGCACTGAGGTTGGCAACTTTTAGTTGTACGCTTCTTTACATTTTCAGTGTAGTTTGCCTTCAGGACTATATGGGTTGGAACAGTGCAGCAACGGCTGCTCAAAATAAACTCATGACTGTATATGGTGTGAAATCCGAATCAATTCGCGGTCTAGATACTTTTAATGGATGGTACAATAGTGACAAATTTATGCAAATCTACAAAACTAACAACTGGCAGGATGCTAATTTGACAGGATTAGGGCCGTGGGTATTTGATGATGAGTACATTGTGGCTAGCAAGCAGCCAAAGCCTGGATATGAGGAGTTCGATCGCATACCATATTTCTCTTGGCTGGGAATGCAACAACGAGCGATTGTAATTTACAAGCGCGGGAAAAACTAAAAGAAGGATATAGTCTTTTGAGTCAGAACAAACAACTGTTGTTGCTCTTGCTGTGGATGGCGATCGCCCTAATGCTACGTTTTACCAATTTGGACTCGAAACCGCTGTGGACAGATGAGTTTTCGACTCTGGTGTTTAGTTTGGGGAACAGTTTTCGCGGGGTGCCGCTCGATCGCCCGATCGCACTTTCCACTTTACTACAACCGCTGCAATTCCGCGCGGATGCTGGCATTGCAGATGTCCTCAAGCATTTGCTGGTGGAAAGCAACCATCCGCCAGTTTATTTTATGGTAGCCCACTGGTGGATGCGACTGTTTGCACCGACTGAGGATAGTTTAGTGTGGATTGGGCGATCGCTGCCGGCATTATTGGGCGTAATTTCAGTTCCAGCCATCTACTTTTTGGGCAAATTTGCATTCAATTCTCGTTTAGTTGGTCAATGTGCGGCGGCGATGATGGCAGTTTCTCCCTACGGCATTTATCTCGCTCAAGAAGCCCGCCATTATACGTTAGGAATCTTATTAGTTATTGCGTCTCTTTTTTGCTTGACAGTAGCTGCAAAAAAGCTGCAACAGCACGCTCCGCTGCCTATCTGGACGGTGCTGTTTTGGATAATTGTTAACTGTTTGGGAATTGCGGTTCACTACTTTTTCGTGTTGACTTTGTGTGCGGAAGCCATAGCATTAATTGCTGTAATCTGGCAACATCTTTCGCATAAATTGGCGCTTTCGGAGAGTCAGCAGCCGAATATTTGGCAATTTCCAATCCTCTGGCGGCTTTTCGCAGTTGCACTGGGGACTGTAGCGGGCGGTTTAGTTTGGCTGCCGGTATTTTTGTCGAATAAATACGGCAGCGAACTCACCAATTGGATTGTCAGTGGCGATCGCACATTTGTAGATTGGATCGCGCCGATTTTCCAAGCTTTGGCGGGATGGATCGTTGTGATATCGCTGCTTCCGGTGGAATCGTCAAATCTGGCCGTGGTGGTTGGATCTGCGATCGGCATGACAATATATTTTATCTGGGCGCTTCCGCTCCTACAAAACGCTCTTAAAACTTCCTTAAAAACGCCAGAAACTAATTTAGGTACGGTTATTTTTGGCGGATTTGCGATCGGAGCAATTTTCCTATTTTTCAGTTTTGCATATATTCTAGGAATTGACTTAACTCGCGGGCCTCGATACAATTTTGTCTACTTTCCGGGAGTAATATTACTATTAGGAGCAACCCTAGCATTTATTTATGACACACCTACAATAAAAACTCGATGGTTTAATTTACCTGCTGTGGTAATTGCTGGAAAAAAAGCTGTTTTGCTTATTTTAGTAATGGGTTTTGTGAGCGGTGTTACAGTAAATTCCAATCTCGGTTATCGCAAATATTACAAACCAGACCTTTTGCTTCCGATTATCCGCGAAGTCTCGAAAGTTCCCGTGTTAATTGCGACTACTCAAAAAACTCATGTAGAAATAGGAGAGTTGATGGGGATAGGATTGGAATGGGAAAAGAGTTCGGCAACGGATTTTGTAGCGGATGTAACGGATGTAGCGGATGTAGCGGATGTTAGGAAGAAGGGTTCGGCAACGAGCAATGTACGGGATGTTAGGAAGAAGGAAGAATTTAAAGCTTTTGAATCTCCACAGTTTCTTTTAGTTAAGCAGAGAAGGGAATCGCCGGAAATTGTGGCGGGGATACTTGACAAGACACTCAGTCAATTGGAACGTCCGCTAGATTTGTGGTTGGTTAATTTTCGCGCACCAGTAAATTTAGCACCACAAAAGTGTCAGATTGAATCTCGCAATTTACCTGCGGTAGACGGCTATGAATATCAAGTTTATCACTGTTTTTAAACGGGCGATCGCTCGCAACTACAAACCCGTCTCAAAAAACTGCACTGACGGGACTTAAATAAAATAATATTGCAGAGCATGGTATAATCCATTGATGTCAAATTCAGGGATGTTGGGTGCGATCGGGCGATCGATGCTGTGACGGTGTGGGTTAAGATCTCTGCATTCTATTGTCCAACTTTAAAGATATTCTTGCTGCATCAGAAACGGGTGTATTTTGCAGGCGATTGTTGCGTTACAGCAACAGGACTACTTAACACCTACCACCTACCACCTAACACATTCTTCCTTCGACCCATCGATCTTCTTCCTTCGACCCATCGATCTTCTTCCATCCATCCGTTACATCCGTTACATCCCGTACACAATCCGTTGCCGAACTTCCTTCTACTTATCAGTAGACTTTTGACTTTTGACAGTAGAGGGTGTTGTTTTGATGGCGGGGATGAGTGGCCCCGTTATAAAAACTTTCCACATCTAGAGGTGGGCAAATTAAACCCAGAATAGCTGTCAAACAAACTTTATCAAAATTAGAAATTCCGATGTGGTTAACTACTTTCGATCTGCTTGGCTTAAACTTTATCCCTCACGGGCATTGCTATCTTTGGAAACCGGGTTTGGTGGCACTCCATCTCGGCTCGGACATTTTAACATCTATCGCCTATTATTTCGTAGCGATCGCCGTTTTCCTTACCCGGAAACGCTGGCAAGATCTGAGCAAAGAAACGGTCGTATTGTTAATAGGTATCTTCTGGGTTTTTGCAGGATGCGGTACGGTTCACCTGCTCAACGGGGTGACGCTCTGGTATCCCATCTACTGGATTTCTGGGGCAGTCAAACTAACCACCGGACTGTGGTCAACTTACGTGTTCCTGTTTTTCCTTATCCCCCTGATTCCGATCGCTTTGGAGGCTCCAACTCCCGCTCAAATGGAGGAAGCAAACAGCAAGTTAGCAGCGGCAAATCAAGAAATTAGCTACTTGATGAAGAAACTCAAGGCTGAAAATCTTCGCATGAGTACAGAACTCGACATTGTTCGACAAATCCAACAACTGGTTCTACCCAATTCAGAAGAGTTGGAAATCGAAGGACTTGATATCGCTGGGTATATGGAACCTGCGAATGAAGTCGGCGGGGATTATTATGATGTTTTGAATGCGGATGGGATTGTCACTATTGGCATGGGAGATGTCACCGGGCATGGATTAGAAAGCGGGATTCTGATGTTGATGACTCAGACGGCAGTTCGCACTCTCAAAGAAGTGCGGGAACGCGATCCGGTGAAATTTCTAGATGCGCTCAACCGCACCATCTACAAAAATGTGCAACGAATGAATTCAGACAAAAATTTAACTTTGGTAGTGTTGAACTATGCTGATGGTAAAGTCAGTATCAGCGGCCAGCATGAGGAAACGATCGTTGTGAGGAAGGGTGGTTGGATTGAACGCATTGATACAATGGATTTAGGCTTTCCGATCGGTCTAGATATTGATATTGCCGATTTCATCAGTCATAGGATCGTCGAGTTGCAACCGGGGGATGGGATTGTCCTCTATACCGACGGTATCACTGAAGCAAAAAACATTAATAAAAAGCAATATGGATTGCAGCAATTGTGTGAAGTTATTGCCCAAAACTGGGAGCTAGATGCTAACGACATCAAGCAAGCTGCGATCGAGGATTTGCACCGACATATTGGCAGCCAGAAGGTGTTTGATGACATTACGTTGCTGGTATTGAAACAGGAGGCTACTACACGATCGCAGTTTGAAGTAACCCGATTGTAACCGCGCAACTCTTGGCAGTCTATTACACCCACAATCCGGCAGGGGTTTAAACCCCTGCCTCAAAGAAGACAGTCCTCTCAAAGAGGACTGATACCAAATTCGAGTTTTCTGTCTTCTTTATTGTGTAGATGTAGGGTGCACGCTGCGCACCGCAACCGCGATCGATAAAATCGAAACTGTTCGATCGCTTGCTAAGAATCAGCAACCGCGATAGATAAGATCGAGACTGTTCGATCGAACGCTAAGAGTCAGCGGCAAAATATTTAATCAAGACGCTCATCACTTCACCGGGATTTTGAGTTGGTACAAGCGGGATCCAGTCAGTAGCGCAGGCAAAATTATCGCGGTGAAAAGAATGAATGACGCGGGAAACAACAGGGCGAGAACTGATAATGAACAGTTTCAACAGTTCTCGGTTAACTGAAGTTGGCAAGTTTGGCTCAGCAGCAGGGGAGTCAATGAGTTCGGTGGTACGACTTTCGGCGCCAATCTCGAAAGCAAGTATTAAGTCGGTATTGGGTAGCAGTTGTCGGATGACTTTCAGGGAAGATTCTGCTTCGCTGCGGCTGCTAAATTGGGCGACGGGTAAGCGCTGAAAGTTCGGCAGCATTCGGTAAATAATCCAGGCGTTTGGACTTTCTGGGGTGTTCATGGCTGTATTCTAAATTTTGGGTATGTTTGCCCATAGGAAACTGACATAATTGCACGCGAGCGCGATAGAGCATCGAGCTACTGCAATAAAGATGCGTCCTAATTCATGATTTTTTATCGATACGCCGGAGAGCGAACAGAAACTATATCGTGTTGGGCAATGACGTTATGTTAGATCAAAAATCAAGATTGAGATTGAGGTTTTACATAATGTAATTTTATTGATTAAAGGTTCAAAATAAGCGCCTATTTTAAGCGCTTAAAATAGACGAATTAAAAGTAAAAACAATCATGGATAAACCTCAAAAAAACCAAAAGGCTAACAATTAAGCTCAAAATTAATTTAAGTCTTCACACCAATACACGGCACTGCCGGGATTTTTGCCGTTTGGTGGGGGTATCTTTTGATGAGTTGCCGGATTATCTCAGTCGGCGGGTAGATGAGGAGGAGTCATAGGAGGTCGATCGGGCGATCGCACTTTCGATGAAAATAAGTGCATTAGCCAAGCTTGCGGCAGGAATCGAGCTTTGACTTCAGTACAGAATCCGCGACAGAGGTAGCCACTGAAACTTTGAGTAACTCTCAGTATGCTCAACTTTCTGATTGAATTAAATCGCCAGCAGGAGGATGTCGTTTTATAGCTTTGTCAGCGGCCCGAATATTAAGCACTCTCTCTCGATTTAAGAATAATGCTGTAACTGTAGCTCGTCCAATTGGAGTTAAACCAACTATTGATAATCCATCAGCCGACCAAATAAAATGTTCGTTCCAACTATCTTGTCTGGGGTTAAACAAGGGTACTTCTGCCTCTGACTGAGCATCTATCGCTCTAGTTTTATCAGATTTCTTGCGGTGGCAGTGAAAGCAAGCTAGTGTCAAATTGTCAATATCATTAGTCCCATTTTTAGTTAAGGGAATAGGGAATGATGTGTTCGATCGTAAATTCTACATACTGCCATTGTTCGGAAGCATGACAATATTCGCACAGACAGTTTGCTCTCTGACGAACTTGATTTTGGATATTGTCAGGGATTGGACGGCGAGCGGACATTTCTATACAGTAGATTGAATCTGGCTCAAGAAAAGATTGCGGACTGTCCGATTGACAAAACTGAGGTAATCGTCGATTTATTCGTAAAGATTGAGTTCTTGCTCTTCATCAGGATCGAGAGGCAATGTTTGTTGTTTGTCCAACAGTTCTGCTATGCGGTTTTTGATATTTGTGGAAGCTCTAAACATGGGTATGCCTTCCACTAATTCAATGCGAACAGCTCCTTCTATGGGTAGAGTATCGCGCAGGTTTTCGAGTTTTGGCAGGATTAGCATAGTTGTGGATTTGATGGGTTTCCCTCTTGATTATATCAATAATTCTCAAGGGTAAATCAAGCGATCGCACTTTTGCTTAAAATCAGTACGTTGCTGAAGCTGATTAAGACGATGAAAGTGCAAGTTTTGTCAGTTAAACGTGCGACATAAGCAGTTAATCTAGAAACTCGTCAAAGGGCGATCGCAATTGTGGAGAAATTACCAGAAGCTATGCTGGATGAAGCAGTTAAGTTTCTGGAATCTTTGTCGGTTAAGGCTAATTTGGTTGAATAGCGATATTTTTTTGGCAGTACGGGCGATCGCACTGTGGATGTTTTTTTCAATCCTGTCTAACATTATCAGGAACGCCCACCGCCGAAATACCCGATATCGCCTTTAAATTTTGACACCGAATCAACTCGTTAAAATCCCAACTCCGCTGTTCTATCTGCGCCACAGATTCAATAGCAGACAGTAGATGTCCCGCCGCCTCAGATTCACTGTAACCGCGCCTTAGAGCGACTCTAATCGCCGTTTCGTCCGCATCTAGCTCTACTTGCGAACTGCGGTTGTCGCGCCAAATTCGAGTCATCGCCAGCCCAGTCAACCCACCGGCGATCGCAATTCCGATCGCATCTCCCTGCAATAACTCTACCACAGTGCCGAGAATTCCCGCCGCAGCCGCACCTTGATAAATATCCGGCTTAAACCACTTGAAGTTACCGAGAAAACTTACAGTACGCAACAGCAGTAAATCCCGCTGCGGCTTAGATAGCAGCCGCCACAAATCAAAATTAATGTAAATCGGGCGAGATTGATGCCAAGGTAAAGGAAAATCGCAATCAATTACTGTCGATTGTTGAGGCTTATTAATAATTTTACACGTCATGCGGCCGGAGGCTGGCATCACATCTAACAGGCGGCGAATTTCTGGTTCGGGATTCATAGATTTTTGGGGGAATTTGGAATTTGGAATTTGGAATTTGGAATTGGGAATTGGAAATTGGGAATTGGGAATTTGGAATTTGGAATTGGGAATTGGGAATTGGAAATTGGGAATTGGGAATTGGGAATTGGGAATTGGGAATTGGAAATTGGGAATTGCATCTGCCAAAAAAACAATCTTATCTAATCTATCAGGGACTCGTAGGGGCGGGTTCACCAACAATATTTAACTCCCATCAATAATCTGCATAAACCCGCCCCCACACAACCAATAAACTACATCAACCTTGATTTCGATCGAATACGAAAATATAACTGTCACTATGCGAGGATTTACTGTTGGGTGAGGGCGGGTTTTAGAGATTGTCAATTATTGACAAATATTGTTGGTTAACCCGCCCCTACAAGTCCACAGGGGATTTACTGTTGGGTGAGGGCGGGTTTTAGAGATTGTCAATTATTGACAAATATTGTTGGTTAACCCGCCCCTACAAGTCCACAGGGGATTTACTGTTGGGTGAGGGCGGGTTTTAGAGATTGTCAATTATTGACAAATATTGTTGGTTAACCCGCCCCTACAAGTCCACAGGGGATTTACTGTTGGGTGAGGGCGGGTTTTAGAGATTGTCAATTATTGACAAATATTGTTGGTTAACCCGCCCCTACAAGTCCACAGGGGATTTACTGTTGGGTGAGGGCGGGTTTTAGAGATTGTCAATTATTAACAAATATTGTTGGTTAACCCGCCCCTACAAGTCCACAGGGGATTTACTGTTGGGTGAGGGCGGGTTTTAGAGATTGTCAATTATTAACAAATATTGTTGGTTAACCCGCCCCTACAAGTCCACAGGGGATTTACTGTTGGGTGAGGGCGGGTTTTAGAGATTGTCAATTATTAACAAATATTGTTGGTTAACCCGCCCCTACAAGTCCACAGGGGATTTACTGTTGGGTGAGGGCGGGTTTTAGAGATTGTCAATTATTAACAAATATTGTTGGTTAACCCGCCCCTACAAGTCCTTATAAGATATTAAGGGCTTTTCTTCGATTCAGATTTAGGAGATTCTTGAGCTTTCGGAGCAACTTTTTCACCCTTCGGCGAAGGCTTCGGGCTGGCAATTGCTGGGGCAACTGACGGCTTGGAAGTCGCGGCTGGGGATGCTTCCGATTTCGGGGAAGCGGGGGCTGTTATCGGGGCAGCAGGGGCTTTCTTAGCGCCTAAAATGCTGGAGTCTCCGGTGTCAAATAATCCGGCGATGCAAGCAATCATCATTGTAGCTAAAGTGCCGACAAATAAGGCTTTCCAACCGAGTTCGGAAATGTCTTTGCGGCGGGAGGGAATTAGGGCGATTGTACCGCCGACAAATATACCGACGGAGGCTAGGTGGGCGAAACCGGAAAGCGCGTAACTGACAATTAATACTGTGCGATCGCTAATCAGTCCTTTTGCCGCTGCTTCTGCTAAACTTTGATAGGGCGGAATCGCCGTTTCTAACAGCCGCCGCCCGATGATGACTGAGGCTGTCCAAGAATCCTCAAAGGGAACTCCGGTTAACAAGGTTAGCGGGTAAAATAAGGCTCCTTGAATGTTTTGCAGGGTGATAAAACTAAAGATTGTACCAATTGGAGCAGGTGCAGCGGCCAGCCAAGCAAAGAATTGATTGATTAAGGAAACTAAGCCCAAGATTAAAATTAAAACAGCGGCGATAGCAACTGCCATTTTTACTCCGTCTAAGGCGCCGATGATTGCTGCATCCAAAGGGCTGACTCGTTCGATGGGTTCTCCGCCAACTGTCTCTTGTTTGCGGATCTCACCATCATTTTCGGCTATTTCGTCGCCGATGAATTCGTGGCCTTGAGGTTTGGTTTCTTCCTTGGGAATGCCGCCCATTGTCAGCGGTACGCCTGTTTCGGGAACTAAGATTTTGGAGAGGACGAAGCAAGCGGGAATGGCGATAATTGAGGCTGAAACTAAATGCCCTAAAATATTGGGAAAAACAGGCTTGAGAAAACTGACGTAAATTGCTAATGTTGATGAAGCGGCTGTTCCAAAGCAACAAGAGAGGATTGCACAAAGTTCGGAACGAGTCATTTGCGGCAAATAAGGCTTGACGACAATTGCTGCTTCGATTCCTACAAAAATATTGGCAGCACCACTGAGTGCTTCCGCGCCGCTCAACCGCATTGTCATGTAAAATATTTTGGCAAAAACTTCGGTGATAATTTGAATTACGCCGATGTTATAAAGTAAGGCCATGAGGCCGGAAAAAAAGACGACTGTCGGTAAAGCCCGAAAGGCGAAAATATATCCTAAATTAACTGGCGGGTCTTGACCGGGTATTGGTACAATGTTTCTGCCGAATACAAATCTCGCTCCGGCGTCAGCAGCGGTGAATACTCCATCGAGCAAGCTGGTAAACCACTCTAGGGCGATGCGAGTTGGAGGGAACAGGAATACTAAAAATCCTAAGACTAATTGCAGGCCTATGCCCCAGATGATGACGCGCCAAGGTATATACTGTACTTTGCGGTTCTCTGAAAAAATCCAGGCGATCGCACATAACCCAAAGATGCCCAGAAATGAGATAAAGTTGTAGATAGACATGAACCTAGTCCTTGAAATAGCTGAGAATGCCGATCGACGGCTGACACCACATCAGTTATACTATTCATCGGATGGCAAATGCCAAAAAAATAACCGGCAGATAAATTACGCACTCAACAGCGTATTTATGCCGTGGCGATATCTCCATATATCGAGCCAGCCTTGATTTGCCGTATTACCAGCAGTTTAGATAGAAACACGCAACACATGGAAGCTTTTGCTCCACATCCTCCCGAATGGACTGCGGCGGCGGTTCACGCTACTGAGTTTTGCTGTCCCAAGTGCGCTGCTAGCTGCACTGATGCCGATGAGGTCTGGATTAATCGCCGATCGCCAGTATACACCGAGTCCAACCGCCGCAAGTGGCAAGAATTTTACCGCTGCTCCTGTGGCTGCGTGTGGTGGGCCTGGAGTAGCGACAGGCCTCCTTCCGAGCTTGTGCGTAGCGATGAGAGATCCGACGAAGGCTCCGATGATGATTTTTAGAGTGATTCTCGATTCGATCAGAAATTAGAGTAAGGTGCGCATTGCGCACCTATATTTACATATAGCCTTTCTCAGTAACATGAGGTACTCATGGGCATAGGGCATAGGGCATTGGGCATTGGGCATTGGGCGATCGGGCGTACCTCATTTTATTGAGAACCGCTATAGATGAGCGCGAGTTCTCAACTAATACAGCAAGTCAAGTATGCCCTTGACTATGCCTTCCATGACTCTTTCAATTAAGCTCAATTCATTTTCGCCGATCGACTCATTTAACAGCATTGACTGAATTTGCTGTCTGTCATCGCGAGTCAGTTCGCCTGACGCAAATATCCGCTCAACTACTTGTTCATTTAGAAATGGGAAAGTTTGAGTTTGCATGGTCGATATCTAAAAACATGAATATTTTGTTGTTAACTTCGCGATCGGAGCCAGTTATTTCGTGGGTTGACTGCTGTTCCATCCAATCAGTCCTCCAATCATAGGACGAAAGCGGGCATTTTGTCAAGACACCGGCGACAGATAAATATCGCACCTGCACGGTATTTTCGATATTCTAGCAATGGGTGCTTTGGAAGTACGATCGCGCTTTGGAGGCAAATTGGCAACCGGGGAGCCAACCGCTCTGTCCGTAAAGCGCGATCGACCTTTTTAAGTTTATTGGCACTTTCGCGGAACATTACTGCTCAAAAAAAATCAAAACTACAATAGATTAGAATTGGTAATCGGGAATTGGTAATCGGGAATCGGGAATCGGGAATTGGCTGTTCTGACTTACGTCTGACTAATGACAGTAGCATCCAATTTTCCTTACAGGACTTTACTCTGTGAGTTCTCGAAGCGATCTAAGCGATATATAGGTAAATCAGCGGGACGTTCGCACTCAAACAAAAACGATTCTTACAAAATCAGGATGCTCTCATAATGATAACTGCCAACTGTCAACTGCTTTCCTGTCAACTATCAACTGTCAACTGATTAATGACCTATTTTCGCTCTGCTTTAATTTTGACATTAGGTTTTTGGCTGCTACCGCTAGCAGTGCGATCGCAACCTGTCGTCCCGGCGAAGGACGGCACGAATACTGTTGTCAATCAGGAGCAAAATCTCCTAAACATTAGCGGCGGACAACTGTCGGGAAACGGCGCCAACCTCTTTCACAGCTTCAGCGAATTTAATCTCAGCGAAGGTCAAATCGCGAATTTTCTAACTAATCCAAATATTCAAAATATTTTAGGGCGGATTTCCGGCGGCAATATTTCCGTCATTAACGGTATGATTGCTGTAAGCGGCGGCAACTCGAACTTATTCCTGATGAATCCGGCGGGAATTGTCTTCGGTCAAAATGCTAGATTAAACGTGCCTGGTTCTTTTTTCGCCACAACTGCTACAGGTATCGGTTTCGGCGACCGCTGGTTCAATTCTGCTGGAATTAATGATTATCAAGCTTTACTGGGAAATCCAAATCAATTTAATTTTAATAACTCACAAGCCGGGACAATTGTCAATGCCGGAAACTTAGCAGTTGGCAGCGGTCAAAATTTAACTTTGCTGGGTACAAGCGCGATCAATACTGGGCAATTGTCTGCGCCTGCCGGTCAAATTACTGTGGCTGCTGTTGGGGGAAGCAATGCAGTCCGCATCAGTCAAACGGGTAATTTATTGAGTTTAGAAATTACTCCGTCTTTGCAGTCAGACAAATCTGCGATCGCCCCGGCTGCTTTACCTCAGTTGCTGACGGGCCCGGGGGTAGCCTCAGCCACAGGTTTAACGACTAACGAACAAGGTCAATTGGTACTGACTGGTGGTCAAACAGTGCCGGTAAATGCCGGAAGTGCGATCGTCTCTGGTTCTGTAAATGTATTCGCCCCCGATCGCGCAACAGGCGGCACAGTCAATATTTTAGGCGAAAAAGTCGGACTGTTCGGTGCAAATATCAATGCTTCGGGGACTGACGGCGGAGGAGTTGTGCGCGTCGGAGGCGGTTGGCGGGGCGCGGAACCAGTGCCAAATGCCCAGGTAACTTATGTTAGTCCTGATTCTACGATCGCAGCAGACGCGATCGACCGCGGCAACGGTGGCACAGCCGTAATTTGGTCAGACAATACAACTCGCTTCTTTGGCAATATTACTGCTCGCGGCGGCACAGCCGCAGGTAACGGCGGCCGAGTCGAAGTTTCCGGCAAAAATGCTCTAACTTTCCAAGGAGAGGTCGATACCCGCGCGCCTAACGGTGCGTTCGGCAGTTTGTGGCTCGATCCGGCAAATATTGCGATCGTCAGCGGTAACGGCGAAACTAGCCCCAGATCTACCGGCGGGGAACTGCAACCGACAACAGAACCCAATGACACATCGATCTCAGAGGTGCAGTTAGAACAGATGGCGGCCGGCAGCAACGTGGTTTTAGACACCCCGGGCGACATCACCGTCCAAGACTTGCCCGATAACAAACTGGGACTGCAAGCGAGAACGGGAGACAGCGTAACCTTTACAGCAGGCGGATTGTTTGTTGTCAATGACGCCAACGATGTCATCGAGACTGCTGGAGGCAACATCAACATTTTTGCCAGCAGCATCTCTCTGGGCGGGCTGAATGCTAACGGTGGCAATATCGCTCTCACTGCTAACGGCATTGACTTCAGAGGCGGCAGCAATTCCGCCCGCAGTGCGGGGGGAACAATTCGCTTGCAACCCAACGACGGCAGAGAAATTCGGATCGGCGGCACTGGCGATATTTTAGGGATTTTGGACTTGACTGCAACGGATCTGGGTGCTTTGGCGGGGGGTTTCGGCTCGATCGCGATCGGGCGTCCAAACAGCAGCTCGATCGCGATCGTCGCACCCATTACCTTCAACAGCCCGCTGACTCTTCAAGGCCGCTCGATCGCGATCGACAATCCCCTGAGAACAACCGGCAGCGCTGCCATCACTCTCGACGCGCCCCAAACCGATCTCGGCGCCAACATTGCCACATCCGGCGCCGATCTGACTTTTACAGGCAACTTGTCCCTGACTGCTGATGCAGCTTTCAGCACTCAAGCTAGGGGCAGCATTCTGTTTTCTGGTAGCCTAGACGGATCTCGCGCCCTGAGACTGGACGCTCAGCGAGTGCGGTTCGGCGGTACAGTCGGTCAAGCTACACCACTGGCGAGTTTGACTGTCAACGGCCGCAGTACCGAGGTCTCCGGTGCGATCGCGACTGCGGGCAACATCGCTTTCAACAGTGCCGTCACAGTCGATCGCAACAGCACGATTTCCACCAGTACCGGCAATATCACTTTTGGCAATACCCTCGACAGCACCCCCGGCGGGGCAAATAATTTGACGCTGCGGGCTGGCGGCAACATTACTTTTGCCGGCTCCGTCGGTCAAACTCAGAGCTTGGGACTGCTCTGGGCCCACGCTGCTAGCGTGACGGCGAATTCGAGAATTACCGCCCGCAGTTTGACCGTAAACGCGCGAGATGCTGCTACCATCAGGGGGGATACCACGGCCGCTTTGGCAGCCGATATCAAGGCAGGAAACCTGCTCTTAGAGGGTAATTTAAGGACGGATGGCGGCAGCGTGAACCTGCAAGCAACTCGCGAGGTTCGGACTGGCAATATTACCTCCAACGGCGGGAGGATTCGGGTTGAGGGCAATACTGTTGTTGCAGGCGCGATCGACTCGGAGTCAGCAACGGGAACAGGCGGCGCGATCGCACTCAACAGCAATGCCGGCCCTTTAACTGCGGGAGCTTTGAATGCTTCGGGGGCGATCGGCGGCAAGATTACTGTCACCTCGATCGCCGGAATTTCCGCTCTCGATCTCAACTCCAGCGGCACTCAGGGAAACGGCGGCGCCGTCTCCCTGAGCGCGACTGGTAACATTCAGTTGGGTTTTATCGACGCTAGAGGCGGCAAGCAAGACGGCACCGGCGGCAGCGTTGATGTGACAACCCTCGGTTTGTTTCGATCGAACAATGTTTTCAACGATGATATATCGGGCAATCTTGCCAGTATTTCTACTGCTGGAGGTGCGGGAGGCGGCGCGATCGCAATTGGGCACGGCGGCGGTAGCGATCGACCGTTTGTAGTTGGCGGCGCGATCGACAATGGAACTAGGGGAAGCATTAATGCTGGCGCAGACAACGCCATTTTGCCCAGTCTTGCTTTTGGGCAAACTTACACTCAAGGAAGTTTAGAAAATCTGATTTCCCTAATTACACCGGGCGCACCAATTCCCCAACCAATTCCCCAACCAATTCCCCAACCAATTCCCCAACCCATTCCCCAACCCATTCCCCAACCAATTCCCCAACCCATTCCCCAACCCATTCCCCAACCAGTAAATCCAGCTCCGGCGCTGTCATTTCCTGCCTCTTTGCAAGTAGAATTGCGCTCGGAAAATCGAGACAAAAATGCTTCAATTAGCCCAGATATTTTCGCTCCTTATCGCAGATTCGATGCGGCAGGCTCGGGAGTTTTAGAATTCGAGACAACCTTCAGTCGCGAGTACGAAAAATATCTGGATTTGCCCGCAAGAACGCCGATCACTAATATGTCGGTAATTTACGATACTCTTCGCATAAATGAACAAATTACCGGGGTAAAATCGGCAATCATTTATATGAATTGGGTCAGCGGTTCGGACGGGGCCGCCGCCAAAGAAAATGGTTCGGTGCTGGTAGCAAGCCAGGATTTATCTAATGTATTGCCTAGGATAAAAAATCTCACCTCCCAGCCTGCTAGCCTAGACGGAGATAAGTTGGCTCAGAGGTTGCCGCCCCAGGGAAAAGAAGTTTCCGATGTTCCTAACGGGGAGCATTTAGAATTAGTCTTAGTCACAGCTAATGCTCAACCGATGCGCGTTTTAGTTCCGGCGACAACGCGCTGGCAAATACTGCAACTAGCCGAAGCCCTGCAAACCGAAATAACTAATCCCAGAAAAAGAAGCAGCATCAGTTATTTGGATGTGGCGCAAAAACTTTATCGGTGGTTAATTGCGCCAATGGCAGCAGAATTGACAGCTTTAAAGATAGACAATTTAATTGTAATTCCGGCAGCAGGTTTGCGGAGCGTGCCGTTTGCTGCCCTTCACGATGGCAAACAATTTTTAGTAGAAAAATACAGCATTAGCGTGATGCCGAGTCTGAGTTTAACTGATATCCGCTACGACAATATTGCTGACGATGAAGTTTTGGCGATGGGCGCGTCGGTATTTGAAGATAAAGCGCCATTACCTGCGGTACCGGTGGAGTTAGAGTCGATCGCGCCTCCCGATCGCGGAAAATCATTTTTGAATCAAGATTTTACCCTCGGGAATTTGCAAGCTCAGCGGGCAAATCGACCTTTTGGCATCATTCACCTCGCCACTCACAGCGAATTCCAGCCTGGGGAACCGAAAAATTCTTACATTCAGTTGTGGGATACTAAATTGCGCATCGATCAAATGCGACAGTTGCGGTGGAATCAACCGCCGGTGAATCTGTTAGTTTTAAGCGCGTGTAGTACCGCTTTGGGCGACGCAGAGGCGGAATTGGGGTTTGCGGGTTTAGCGGTAGCTAGCGGTGCGCGATCGGCTTTGGCGAGTTTGTGGGAAGTCAGCGATGAGGGAACTTTGGGGCTGATGACGGGGTTTTACCGGCAGTTGCGGGCCCCCAGACGCGAGGGGAATTTGACAATTAAAGCCGAGGCTTTGCGGCGGGCGCAATTGGAGATGCTGCGGGGGCGCGTGCGGATTCAAGACGGGCTGCTGCGAGTCGAAGGGCTTTCTGTAACTCTAATTTTGCCTCCAGAAATTGCCGCGCGGGGCGATCGAGTGCTTTCGCATCCTTATTATTGGGCCGCCTTTACCATGATTGGCAATCCCTGGTAATAAGTAATTGGTAATAAGTAATCTGTAATGATTAATTAGTAATATTATGTCCGGTCAATTACCCGCAATCAACAAGGTTTGATCGTTCGGAATGCGAGTCCTCATAATCATAGGACTCGCATTCCGAACGATCAAAC
>NZ_JAUBUN010000070.1:0-27573 GCF_036702665.1 Microcoleus sp. Aus8_D2 | reverse complement strand
TGTCACAGCGGCAAATGTCACTGTTGCTGGTAGTACAGTCACCGTTAATCCCACGGCAGATTTAGCACTCGGTACTGGTTATTACGTTGAAATTGCTGCTGGTGCAATTAAAGACTTAGCAGGTAATAATTATGCCGGTACTACAGGTGCAACTGCTTGGAATTTTACCACTGCTACCGTGGCTGCTGTCACCCCTGATACCACAGCGCCTACTTCCAAAGCGCCTCCAGATACCGCCGCTATTGATATTGGCTTTAACAAGCTGCAAGAGTCTCTCACTAACAATCTGGCGGCTCAAATCCCGGTGGTGGGTGATAAACTCAAGGCCCTTGCCCCTGATTTTCTAAACAGCATTAAGAACAGGTTGATCGCGGATCTCAAAGCGGCGCCGAGCTGGGATGCAGTGAAGTTTCAAGATACTATCAAGACTTCCCTTGGCAAAGACTTCCCCAACCTGACAATTACGGGTTCAGTTGGGGCAAACGGAGAAGCTAAAGTTCTGGTTAACCTGAGCAAAGAGTACGCCAAAACGCTGAAACTTGATGGTAATTTGGGACTGCCGGCGCTGGGATTGAATACTCAGGGCGATGCCAACGCCAAATTCAAGTACGGATTGGACTTGGGATTTGGTCTGAATCAGGATGGCTTCTTCTTCGATACAAACAATACAAAGCTTGCTCTCAACGCTGAAGTAGGCTTAGCCAATAATTTTACGGGCAAAGCCAATCTGGGTTTCTTGCAACTGGATGTGGCAAACAAGGGCACTAACCCGACTAAAATTAGCGGTGATTTTAAGGCATCTCTAAAAGATTTAACCCCCGCCCAAGGAGGAATCAATGATGGGCGGCTGACCTTAAATGAACTGAGCAAGGGTAACTATAAACTCTCCGACTTGATTGGTACGAGTTTAGATACCAAAGCCAACATCGGCTTGAGTGCAAAAACGAGCATTAATGGCAGTGCTGCGATTCCGTCCTTCAATTTTGACCTCAACGCAGCTTTCCCGGTGCTGAAATACGAAAACGGCAAGTGGAGCGGGCCGCAAAAACCCAGTGTTGAATTCAAGAATATGCAGCTTGACTTGGGGAGTTTTGTCACGAATTTTGCGAAACCTGTTATTACCAAAGTCAATGAAATTGTTAAGCCGGCTCGTCCTATCATTAGTGCTCTCAACAGCGATATTAAACTGCTGTCTGAATTCAGTCCTATCAGGAAGATATTTGACCAAAACAGTGATGGTAAGGTCACGCTGATCGAAACAGGTGCCACTCTCACAGGCAAAAAAATCGATACTCGATTCCTAGATGGCCTTGAGTATATCGGCCAGGCTAGTGATTTGCTCCAAGATATTTCCTCTCAAGATGGCAACATTGCTATAGATCTGGGTGACTATGCGATAGATTTCGACGCCACCGATCCCAAGGCTGATACTAAAACCGCTAAGACAACTAAAACCAAAACAGCGACATCTTCCACCGATCAAGCTAAATCGAAGTCGAACGGAAAGACTCAAAAGTTGCTTACCCTATTCCAAAAGATGGATGGGTTGAGTTTACCTATATTGAACGATCCTGGTACCGCGATCGATTTACTGATGGGTAAACCGGATGTCACCCTGTTTGCCTATAAAGTGCCTAACCTAGACTTTAACTTCGGAATTAACAAAGAGTTTCCTATCTACTCAATTCCCGTTGTAAATTTAGGTATCAACGGCAAGTTAGAGGGAAATTTTGAAGCGAAAGCGAACTTTGGGTTCGGGTTTGATACTTCTGGACTTGCTCAATGGAAACAATCTGGCTTTAATCCCTCAGATGCCTATAAAGTTCTCGATGGCTTCTACGTGAGCGATCGCCAAAATGCCGATGGTACGGGGCCCGATGTTAATGAACTCAAGCTCAAAGCTAGTATTAAGGCTGGGGGCGGGGTTAGCATTGGAGTAGCAAAAGCTTATCTTACGGGCGGAATTGAGGCGAATGCTAAGTTAGATTTGATCGACGTGGAAGAAGGGGAATGGATCATTAATCCCGATCAAGTTGAGTATGTACGGCGGCGGCTGCGTGAAAAATTGGACTCACTAAATAGCAATTTCTCCTTCACAAACCCGCCAGCTCTCGATAGATCGGCAGCGGACAACTTTAACCCTTATGCTAAAAATATGCCGGAGGAATTTGATAGGGTTTCACTGTTAGCGTCAAGAGGGAAGTATTTTATAGAGGGATGGAAAGAAAAAAAGAGGTCTGGAAGAAGCATAATGGGATTCTCCTCTCCTAATGCTAGCTTAGAGATAAACGACCTAAGAGGCTACCTATTGGATGAGTTCAATGATACAAGAAGGAATTTGATCGGAACGGGTGACGGCAAAATCCGCGCCTCAGAAATTACTTCCCGCATCAGTAATCCGCTGAGCCTGTTTGAAATCAATGGGGATGTGAAAGCAGCACTAGATTTTAAGGCTGAGTATTACACACCCTTTAGCTGGAAAACGGCTTACGAGAAACGCCTGGCCGAAATAACACTTGCCGATTTCCGGTTGGGAACTGGTTCGACGCGCAAGAGTCGTGCCATTGACGGTTACATAACGGGTGGACAAGTCTTCTTTGATGGCAACTTCAATGGGGTGCAAGATGATAATGAACCCTTCGCCTTTACTAACCCCGATGGCAGCTTCGATCTCACAATAGAACTAGAAAAGTTTGACAACAATAAAGATGGCAAGATCGACTATACCGAAGGCAAAATTATTATGGCCAACGGGATAGATGTCTCGACTTATTTGCCTCTAGACACTCAGTTGTCTTCTACTCCAGAATCGACAGTGGTAACTCCTTTAACAACTGTTATCGCTGCGTTAGTGGAGCAAGGAACTAACCCTGAAACGGCCCAAACTCAGGTGAAATCGGCTCTGGGATTGTCGGCAGGAGTGGACTTGGGCAGCTACGACGCATTGGAAGCTATTGCCAACGGTGACGCTCAGGGTGTATCGGTGTTTGCCTCAATGATTATGGTGCAAAACACGATCGTCCAGACGGCGAAATTAATCGACGGGGTTTCGGACAGACCCTTGGCACTGCTAGGAAATGCCGCGATATTCGCGATCGCGAATATCCTCGAAGCTGGCACTCCGGTTGACTTGAGCAAGCTAGAGACAGTTCAGGCAATTGTACAGGGTGCGATCGCTGCTGCTGCCACGGAAGACAGCAATCTCAACACACAGCAGCTAGCCAGCGTCACCTCGGCTGCTGCACAAATAATGGTCCTGGGCAATCAAATGGTCAAGGAGCTCGTCGCTAGCGGTCGCCCCATCAAAGATATCGCCACGGAAATTACCAAATTGCAGGCGGTATCGGTGGGTCAAATCGCAGTCGGACTGCCGGAATTGGCAGCGGGAACCAAGACGATCGAGCAGTTCCTGGCTGAGAACACAAAAGAAGCGATCCTGAAGAAAATCGAGACAGTGGCGGTGAATGACCCCACCATTCGCCCCACCTTCGAGAAGATCGATCCCAAAGACTTGCTGGTTCCTTATGAACTTACCTCTAGCGAAATCGACACCGACACTGGCGCCACACCCGTCACACCAACACCGATCACATCAGGAGCACAGACACCGACTCGATCGGTAGCACCAACACCAAAGACCACTCCAACCCCATCAGAAACACCATCGGCAACACCATCGGCAACACCATCGGCAACAACATCCGAAACAGCAACTCCCACGCCAACAACTAATAACGCCTCAAATGATGACTGCATTTGCGACGAAATTACCTATCCCAACTTAAACCGACCCAACTCAGTTGAAAACACCATACTGGGCGCATCCGGCATTCAGATAGGCACTGCCCAAAACGATGAATTACTAGGTAGCAATGCTGCCAATATATTCGATGGCAAATCCGGGGATGACAACTTATACGGTGGTGCCGATGACGACATTATTAATGGCGATCGAGGCAATGACTTCATCGCCGGAGGCAAGGATAATGACACCCTCTATGGAGACGAAGGTAACGATATCATCCTTGGCGAGTCTGGTAACGATTTAATGTATGGAGGCAAAGGCAATGACTTGTTACACGGTCGCGAAGGTACTGACATCATTTATGGCAACAAAGATGATGACTTCATTGATGGTGGCAAGGATAATGACACCTTATATGGAGGCAAAGGTAATGACATCATGCTTGGCAGTCAAGGTGATGACAACCTGTTTGGACAGGATGGAGATGATACCCTCTGCGGTGGGGTAGGTAATGATTTAATCAACGGTGACGCCGGAGCGGACATCCTGGGTGGCTGTGCCGGAAATGATACTCTTTTCGGAGGCGCAGACAACGATACTCTCACTGGTGGGAAAGGCGACGATCTCCTCGACGGAGGTTTGGGAAATGATAGTTTGATCGGCGGTAGCGGCAACGATATCTTTGTCTTAAAAGCCGGTCAAGGATTTGACATTATTGCTGATTTTACGATCGGTCAAGATGCGCTCGGATTGAGCAGAGGTTTGAGTTTTGGACAGTTGGAAATAACTCAAAATACTCAGGGAACAATTATCAAGAACCTCTTGACAGGGGAGCAGTTAGGTGTTCTGGCTGGAGTCAATGCAAACTCAATTACAGCAGCGAATTTCATGCTGATTTAGAGAAGAATATAATGCAATACGGTTCAGATAAGACCGATCCCCCCTAGTTAAGAGGGCGGGCACGGAGGCACCACCCCTACAAAGGGGGGGACAAGAAGTTGCTCTTGCGTCCCCCAACAATCAGGGGGAGTAGGGGGTATGCGAGGGGGATCTCCGGGGAATTAACAGTGTTAACTGAACCGTATTGGAATATAAGGCCCAATACGCTTGGTTTAGCGGTTGTCATTGCGAGGAACGAAGCAATCGCAGTTTCTTTTTTTCACAGCATGAGGCTTCCATAACAGTCTTATCTGAACCGTATTGATATAAGGTCGATCGTCCTTCAAAAACTAAGGGCGATCGACCTTATTGATTTATGGTAATATCAATTTTTTATGAGGGTGCATAGAATTCCGATCCCCCCTAACCCTCCTTAATAATACCAATTTAAAAAAACATTGCTACACAAAAGAAATTAGAGGTTTTCACCTGTAGGGACGTAAGGCCAAGCCGTATCCGGCAATTTATGATGATCGCAGATAACTTATATATGGTCAATCATCGTAGCAACCATTTGTCAAAATGGTATAAGCTATGCTTTATAAGGATCTTTCTTAACCAAAAATTTGACAAAAGTAACTACTTATGTAGTAGATATCGGGGCGTTGGCTTTCTGTGAGAATACCAATTTTTAGGGAAAAAGAGCTGATTGATATCAGTGGCGAGTCATTGATTTGCGGTTAGCTCACGGGTCTGACTCGAACGCACATTTTTGGGCCTTGAGAATAAAGTATTTGGCTCCTCGGCAGTGCGATCGAGCGCCCAAATTATCGCTCAATTCACAAATATAATTAGCCATCCCAGCTATATTACTCCTCAAAAACTCTGAGTTCAAGTTGTGTTTAATTCATGAAAAAGTAGCCAACCCCTCATAATATCATCTAATCTTCTTAGACCGCGCCACAAAGTCTTAACCCCTGGAAAACCATCATTTTTTTGACCCAAAAAACCTCCTAATTTAGCAATCTAACCCACTACCTCTCCTAAAGTCGGCGGGTGAGAATGAGGATAGATTGTCTGATGAATTGTCGCATAAAGAGCCTGCCATTGCGCAGGTTCTAGTATTTGTTCGCAACTAACATCTGGAGCGTGACGAGCTTCATAAATAATATAAAGCAAACGCCAAGCTACAATAGAATAAGTAGCCAAAGCCATCTCCAATCTTTGTGCTGTTTCTAGTTGTAGTTTCTCAATGCCACAACCACTCTTTAACACATAATGATAACGCTCAATCAGCCAACGATAGCTATACCATCTCACATAAGTATTTACATCCTCAATACAAGTAATTTGTGAGTTGTATAATTTAATTCTGTGGTATCTTGGATTGCTAGGATAACCTGATGATTTTTAATTCTTGATAACGTCGCATCTCTAGGTCCTTCTCGCAGTTGAGCTGGTTTGATATATGGTGAGTCCCAAAAATCATAAGTAGCCTGAGTTTCTGCCCATGTGCCACTAGCTTTTGGTACACTAGATTCTGGCTTATTGCTCAAATTCGAGACAATTTTCATAAATCTATTGGTTCTTCTTACATCTCCCAATTGAGTTTGTTCTAATTCTTGCTTGACCCATCTTTCAATCATTTTAACCTTCTTCCTGGGATCTCGCCCGCTCTTTACACAGCACAGATGTGAGTTTTTGTCAAATTTTTGGTTAAGAAAGATCCTTATAAAGCATAGCTTCTTAAGGGGGATTTAGGGGGATCTAGTCTGGGATCGAAGCGATATTTGTCATAGGATATATTGTTTTTTATTAACCTAAAAAAGTCAGCACATTAACTTCAGGATTAAAGAGATTTCTCATTGAAATTTGTTGCAGGTTGAGATTTGCTCCTCCTTGAATTCGAGCAATTGTATCTCCTGCTGTTTGAATTAATAAATCTCCTCCCGATGGAGTTATGGTAAGTCGATCGAGACCTTCCATAAGCTGGAGATAATCTTTGCCTTTTTCAAAATTGACAATTCTTGCCTCGCCACTGCCCGCATAGAAACTGACCGTACCTATCAGACTCTGTCGTTGGCTGGGAGCAACATCTCCGAGGACGAAGTAATCATTCCCCGCAGTGCCAATTAATGTATCGAATTCCGTGGTAGTCAAAACGGGCACTCTATTTTGATCCAACTGCAAAGCGTCGTACTTATTCTTATTAATGCCCCGACCTGCTGTGGCTAAAGCCACTTGCAATCCGACAATCTGATTTGTTCCTGCTGTAAATCCGGTGACGATATCGTTGCCGTTAGTTCCTGTGAAAACGGCCGATCGATTTGCCTCGAATTGCCCGAATTTGAGATAGTGTTCTCGACCAGTTCTTAAACCTCCAGCCTCGACAACTGCGGCCACATCGGGGTTGTCTCCCAAGTAACGCGGTTCAAAGAAACTGGTGGCGTACCTACCTTCTGTTTTTCCGAATTTGATAAAATGCTGAAAACCGGATTTAAAAGTTCCGTTCTGCACAAACGGAGTTATCTCCGGGTGGCGTTTTAAATAAAAAACTTCGTCGTAGTCAGCCGATACGCGAGTGCGCCCTTCTTCGTAGCCAAACTGGATAAAGTGGTCTAAACCAGATGCAAAAGGCAGGTTTGGGTTGCTGGGAGTGCGAACTAAGCGAGCAATATCTTGATTTTGAGCTAGATAGGTTTCTTCATCAAAATAACGCGATACTTTGGTGAGACCTGCGGCTTGACCAAATTTTTCAAAGTGTTCTCTGCCAGATTTGATGATTCCTGCATCAACAGCCGGTTTCAGCCACGGATATTGTGAAAGGTAGTATTTTTCGTCAAAGATGTCATAGTTTGTCATTATCTTTTCTTCAACCTTAGTCTGCTTACTTTTAGGTTACAATCCAATACGGTTAACTTAAGAGATGACTACAGGGGAAAACCGATGAAAAATAGACACTCTTGTTTGCTTCGTTCCTCGCGGAGGAGCATCTTAAGTGAACCGTATTGGGTTAAAATCAACAACTATTACTAACTTTTATAAATCATATCCGCACATCTGCTCAGTGTGTTAAGATAAGTATTATTAAGTCTTTTTAATTATTTTAGTGGCAAAAAAAAAGGGATATCGCAGCCAAAAAACTAAACATCGACCCAGGAATAGCTTTGGGATTTCTAGCCGAGAAAAGTGCCAATTTTAGTCGGTATAAACAATGGCTTCAAGCTGAGATTTCCACCACCTTCAATTACAGCGATCGTATCACCATAACTAAGTTGGTTGCCTCCATTTGGTGTAAAGAACGGCAAGCCGTTTGTTTGGATTGCTAAATCTCGATTATTGTTGATGGGAAACACAATGTATTTATCGAATGATGTAGAGCCGAGGTAGATCGTATCCTGACCTTGGGTAAAGTTTTGAATTTTAGCAAAACCTGGCCCCTCGTAGAACCCCAGGTTGGTAGGCGTCGGTCTGCTACCCCCTACACCTGGGACGGTAACGGCCAACACGAAGTTATCGCGACCGCTACCGCCAATGAGAGTATCGAATTCATCGCTGCCGTAACTTTGAAACTGCCGCCTGCCGTTAGCGTCTAAAACATATTGAACTCCAAATATGTTAACATTTTCCACCCCGAAACCCTGGACGGTATCATTACCGGAAGTTCCGAAAAAATTCACATCGACAAAGGGAAGAGCGGGCTCAAATTGCCCGAATTTTCGGTAGTGTTCTCCGCCTGTTTTGAACACTCCCGCCTTGACTGCTGTTGCTACAGCGGGATGTTGCAGCAAGTATTCTGATTCAAAAAATGTGTTCGCATAGAGACCTTCTTTGGCTCCGAATTTGATGAAGTGCTCTAAACCAGATTTAAAAGTTCCGTTCTGTACAAACGGCACAAGTACGGGGTATCGTTTTAAATAAAATGCTTCGTCGTAGTCAAGCGATACTCGCGTGCGGCCTTGTTCGTAACCAAACTGGATAAAGTGGTCTAAACCAGAAGCAAAAGGCGCGTTTGGATTGCTTGAGTTGCGGATTGAGGGAACAAGATCTTGATTTTGAGCTAGATATGTTTGTTCGTCAAAGTAACGCGATACTGCGGT
The DNA here is from genome assembly GCF_036702665.1 of Microcoleus sp. Aus8_D2. Classification (NCBI taxonomy): domain Bacteria; kingdom Bacillati; phylum Cyanobacteriota; class Cyanophyceae; order Oscillatoriales; family Microcoleaceae; genus Microcoleus; species Microcoleus sp. Aus8_D2. Next base: position 18,849 of record NZ_JAUBUN010000070.1, on the reverse strand, counting down.
GAGGCCACCAGCTTGACCAAATTTTTCAAAGTGTTCTCTTCCAGATTTGATGATTCCTGCATCAATAGCTGGTTTCAGCCACGGATACTGTGAAAGATAGTATTGTTCGTCAAAAATGTCATAGTTTGCCATAATTTATACCTCAATTTTAGTCGGCTTACTTGTCAGTTAAACTCGATTCATATTAATAACTCTACTATCTCATTATGTCAAGTTAAGTATTATCAAGCGCCATTTTGTATTTGGCTAGTAGACACAAAAGGGCGATCGCCGGAAAACTAAAAAGCCATCAATCATCAGTATCAACCAATGACTAATGACTAATGACTACCCTTCGGCTTTGCTATTCGGGCAAGATGACTAATGACTAATGACTAATGACCAATGACTAATGACTAACCGATCGCAAAAGTACCATTACCGTTAGCTTCTAGGAATTGCAAATTCAAGTTGGCTCCTCCTTCAATCACGCCGAGCACATCTCCAAAACGCTGAATTGACAAATTGCCACCAACGGGAGTCAGACTGTAGCCACTTAAAGAATTTCCTTGCAGTTGGATCAAATCTTTGTCTATGTCGAAGTTGCGAATCGTAGCTTGACCGTTACCCGTATACAGCGGTGCCGCGTTAAAATTCCCGGCTGTAGGAGGAACTCCGAGGACGAATGTATCAACTCCCGGGCTGCCAATTAGGACATCGAATTCATTAGTTCCAAAGCTTTCATACTGCCGGTTTCCTCGGGGATCGATACCTACTTCTACTCCCACAAGTTCGGTATTCCCCACGCCCACACCCGTGAGAACATCGGTGCTGCGGCTGCCGACAATAGTAGCATCGCGGTTCGGTTCGTTTTTCCCAAAATTGAAGTAGTGATCCCGACCAGTTTTCAAGGCTCCAGAGTTGATGAACGGCACGATATCGGGGTTTTTCTTTAAGTATTCCGGTTCAAAAAACGAAGTCCCAAAACGGCCTTCTTTGGCCCCGAATTGAATGAAATGCTGGTAGCCTGATTTGAAAGGTCCATTGGGGCCGATAAACGATCGCAGCTCGGAGTTGTTTGCTAAATAAAAATCTTCGTTGTATTCAGGCGATACTTGAGTGCGGCGCTGTCCTTCATCGTAACCGAACTGAATAAAGTGATCGAGCCCTGTCGCAAAAGGTGCGTTTGGATTAACTGTGCGGACGAAGGGTGCAATGTCTGGGTTGGCTGCAAGGTAAGTAGCTTCGTCAAAATAACGCGATACTTTAGTTAAGCCACCTGCTCTACCAAATTTTTCAAAGTGTTCTTTCCCGGATGCGATTACTCCGGCATCAATGGCCGGTTTGATCCAAGGATATTGGGCGAGGTAATATTTTTCGTCGAAAATTGCGTAGTTAGCCATGTTTTCCCCCTAGGGTTTTGATGAGCTTGACAATCAACAGCAATTAATTTCACCTGAGTTCGATCGCCGATCGCGAACTTATACAATATAGAGTTTCTACAACCGTTTTAAGTTCCCGGCAAAATATCAAATTTTCTCATAGCGCACTCATCCGAAAGAACGGTTAAAAATTCGGCACTTATTACTTTATGGGATTAATTAATTGCTCGATCGCCTGTTTGATTACTTCTACAAACTTTGGAACTTGGGTCAGGAGCATTTTTCTCAAAGATTTGGTTAATTTTTTATTTTGTATTCAGAATCTAACCATTAACACACTAAATCATTAATGTCAAGTTAATTTTTATTAACAAATTTTTGAGCATTTGCTCAGCTAATTTGTAAAATAATGTAACTAAAAATCTCAATAAATTTGTCGAATTGTGTCATATGCAGGCTCAAATCGCCTAATGGCAAGCGTTTTCTGGTAAAAATGCTTAGGGGATAAAAAATTCCCGATTGCCGAAAACAGCATCTTATAAGGAGCCTAACCGGATGTTCACTCACGTCAAGCCCACCATTCGCCACGTTGTGCCGGAAAACTTGCAGGGGCGATCGCTCATGAAGGTGGTCTATGTCGTACTAGAACCGCAGTATCAAAGCGCCCTCTCCGCAGCGGTTCGATCGATAAATAACAAAAATCCGAATCTGGCAATAGAAATCAGCGGCTATCTGATCGAAGAACTCCGCAGCCCGGAAAATTACGAGGCCTTCAAGCGGGATGTGGCGGATGCCAACGTATTTATTGCTTCTCTAATTTTTATCGAAGATTTGGCCGAAAAAGTGGTAGCGGCTGTGGAACCGCTGCGCGACAGCTTAGATGTCGCCGTTGTCTTCCCGTCGATGCCGGGGGTGATGCGGCTCAATAAAATGGGCAGTTTCTCGATGGCGCAGTTGGGACAAAGCAAAAGCGCGATCGGCGAATTCATGAAAAAACGGAAGGAAAAGTCCGGGAGTTCCTTCCAAGACGGAATGCTGAAACTGCTGCAAACTTTGCCGAAAGTGCTGAAATATTTGCCGATCGACAAAGCCCAAGATGCCCGCAACTTCATGCTGAGTTTCCAGTATTGGCTGGGCGGTTCCCAAGAAAACTTGGAAAACTTCTTGCTAATGCTTTCACATAAATACGTATTCAAAGGCCAGGAACAGCTAAGTTTTCAAGAACCCGTTGTCTACCCGGATATGGGGATTTGGCATCCTTTAGCACCCCAAATGTTTGAGGATGTAAAAGGATATCTGACCTGGTATAATGCCCGCAAAGATATTTCCGCCGACCTCAAAGACCCCCTCGCACTTTGCATCGGTTTAGTGTTGCAGCGCACTCACTTAGTTACTGGAGATGACGCGCACTACGTCGCAATAGTCCAGGAATTTGAGGCGATGGGCGCGCGGGTTTTACCGATTTTTGCAGGCGGCTTGGACTTCTCGAAACCCGTAGAAACCTTTTTCTTGGAAGTTGGGGCGAAAGGTGTGACACCGCTGCCGATCGTGGATGCGGTAGTTTCTCTGACTGGTTTTGCCCTGGTGGGCGGCCCGGCGAAACAAGATCACCCGAAGGCGATCGAGACTTTGAAAAAGCTCAACTGTCCTTACATGGTCGCTTTGCCGCTGGTTTTCCAAACGACGGAAGAGTGGGAAAATAGCGATTTAGGCTTGCACCCGATTCAAGTTGCTTTGCAGGTTGCGATTCCTGAGTTGGATGGCGCGATCGAACCGATTATTTTGTCGGGTAGAGATGGCGCAACCGGAAAGGCGATCGCCCTGCAAGATAGAATTGAGGCGATTTCCCAGCGTGCCATGAAATGGGCAATGCTGCGGCGCAAACCAAAATTAGACAAGAAAATTGCGATCACAGTCTTCAGTTTCCCGCCCGACAAAGGCAACGTCGGAACAGCCGCTTACTTGGACGTTTTCGGCTCGATTTACGAAGTAATGAAAGCCCTAAAAGGCAACGGTTACGACTTGCCAGAACTGCCGGATTCCGCAGAAAAACTGATGCAAGAAGTCATCCACGACGCCACAGCCCAATATCAAAGTCCAGAATTGAATATTGCTCACCGGATGTCGGTAGCTGAATACGAAGAATTCACTCCTTATTCAGAACGCTTGCAAGAAAATTGGGGCCCGCCTCCAGGACATTTGAACAGCGACGGACAAAATTTGCTGATTTACGGCAAACATTTCGGCAACGTGTTTATCGGAGTGCAACCTACTTTTGGATACGAAGGCGATCCGATGCGGTTGTTATTCTCTCGTTCCGCCAGCCCGCACCACGGTTTTGCTGCTTACTACACTTATTTGGAGCGCATTTGGGGTGCGGATGCGGTGCTGCACTTCGGCACTCACGGTTCCCTAGAATTCATGCCGGGTAAGCAGATGGGAATGTCGATCGATTGTTATCCCGACAGTTTGATCGGCAAGATTCCTAATCTTTATTATTACGCCGCCAACAATCCCAGCGAGGCAACAATTGCCAAGCGTCGCAGTTACGCTGAAACTATCAGCTATCTAACTCCTCCGGCTGAAAATGCTGGTTTGTACAAAGGTTTGCAGGAACTTAGCGAGTTAATTGCTTCCTATCAAACTTTGAAGGATACGGGCCGGGGTGTGCCGATTGTAGATGCGATCGTCGAAAAATGCCGTTTGGTGAATTTAGACAAAGATATCGATTTACCCCCCCAACCCCCCCTTACCAAGGGGGGGCCAGGGGGGGTTGCTGCTGCCCTGACTGCCCAGGAACGGGACAATTTAGTTGGCTTGGTTTACCGCAAGTTGATGGAGATTGAGTCGCGGTTGTTACCTTGCGGTTTGCACATTATCGGGAAGCCGCCAACTGCTGAAGAGGCGATCGCAACTTTAGTAAATATCGCCAATTTAGACCGCGAAGAAGACGACCTGCTCAGCTTACCGCGAATTATCGCCAAAAGTCTGGGACGGGATATCGAAGAAGTTTACACTAATAGCGATCGAGGCATTTTAAATGATGTCGAATTGCTGCAAAACATCACCTTAGCTTGTCGGGATGCAGTGGGCGCTTTGGTGAAGGAACAAACCGATGCTGAGGGTAGAGTTTCCCTGGTTTCCCGGTTGAATTTCTTCAACATGGGCAAGAAAACACCTTGGATTGAATCGCTGCACGCGGCCGGCTACAAAAAAGTCGATCCAGAACCGATTAAACCGCTGTTTGAGTATCTGGAATTCTGCTTGCAACAAGTTTGCGCCGACAACGAATTAGGCGCACTGTTGCGCGCGCTAGAAGGCGAGTATGTTCTGCCGGGCCCCGGTGGCGATCCGATTCGCAACCCGGATGTTTTGCCCACTGGCAAGAATATGCACGCTTTGGACCCGCAGTCAATCCCGACTACGGGTGCTGTGAAGTCTGCTAAGGTTGTAGTCGATCGACTATTAGAAAGACAGCGCACCGATAACGGCGGCAACTATCCCGAAACCATCGCCGTTGTGCTTTGGGGAACCGACAACATCAAGACTTACGGCGAATCCCTCGCGCAAGTAATGTGGATGGTTGGAGTCAAACCAGTTCCCGACGCTTTGGGCCGAGTCAACAAACTCGAATTGCTGTCCTTAGAAGAGTTGGGCCGTCCTCGGATCGACGTAGTAATTAACTGTTCCGGCGTCTTCCGTGACTTGTTCATCAACCAAATGAACTTGTTAGACAAAGCCGTGAAAATGGCAGCAGAAGCCGACGAACCCTTAGAAATGAACTTCGTCCGCAAACACGCCTTGAAGCAAGCCGAAGAAATGGGCATCAACCTGCGCCAAGCAGCAACCCGCGTATTTTCCAACGCTTCGGGTTCCTACTCATCTAACGTCAATTTGGCGATCGAAAACAGCACCTGGGAAAGCGAAGCTGAGTTGCAGGAAATGTATTTAACCCGCAAATCCTTCGCCTTTTCTTCCGACAATCCGGGAACAATGGAACAAGACAGGCAGATTTTTGAATCATCCTTGAAAACTGCGGAAGTCACTTTCCAAAACTTAGATTCTGCCGAGATTTCGCTAACCGACGTGTCGCACTATTTCGACTCCGATCCGACTAAATTAATCGGCAGTTTGCGCGCCGACGGGAAGCAACCAACATCCTTCGTTGCTGATACGACGACAGCCAACGCGCAGGTACGGACGCTATCAGAAACCGTGCGTTTAGATTCGCGCACCAAGCTGCTGAATCCGAAGTGGTACGAAGGAATGTTATCCCACGGTTATGAAGGCGTGCGGGAGATTTCTAAGCGTCTGGTGAACACTACTGGATGGAGTGCGACTGCGGGTGCGGTGGATAATTGGGTGTATGAGGATGTGAACACCACATTTATCGAAGATGCGGAGATGCAGAAGCGTTTGCTGAATCTGAATCCTCATTCGTTCCGCAAGATTGTCAGCACTTTGTTGGAAGTGAACGGCCGGGGTTATTGGGAGACTTCGGAGAGCAATCTCGATCGCTTGCGTGAACTTTATCAGGAGGTGGAAGACCGGATTGAGGGGGTAGAATAAGATTCCCGAATTAGTGTAGAATAGTGTCAGGGCAAGAAATTACCCTGACACTGTTTTAAGAGTATTAAAGCAAAGATAATAATGAAAAATTTAATTAATGGCTCAAATAGACAAACTAATAGCTAAGCTGATGCTCGGTGCATCAGATGCTAACTTTTCTTTTAGCGATTTGTGTGAAGTTATCCATATTTTAGGATTTGAGGTAAGGATTAACGGAAGTCACCATATTTTTAGCAAGGAAGGTGTTGAAGAAATTCTCAACCTCCAACCACAAAAAGGAGATAGGTCAAAAGCTAAGCCCTATCAAGTTAAGCAAGTTCGTGCAGTAGTTTTGAAGTATAAACTGGTCAATCAAGATGATAATGAAGTATGAAGTAATTATTTACTGGAGTCAGGAAGACCAAGCTTTTATTGCAGAAGTGCCTGAATTACCTGGATGTGCTGCTGATGGTGAAACTTATCAAGAAGCTCTGCAAAATGTAGAATTGATTATGCAGGAGTGGATTGAGACGGCTCAGCAATTAGGGCGAAGTGTGCCTCAACCGAAAGGTAGATTGCTGTTTGCATAAATGCCGGATTGAAAGGATAAAAAAGTTAAGCATCAAAACAAATCAAGGCGATTTAGCAGGAGTATTTTTAATGCTTCAAACTCTGACAGATACTAAAGAAGATATTGCAGGATCTCACCTGGTTTTACACGATATCAGTTGGGAAACCTACGAACAGTTGTTAGAAATATTTGCGGAACGTCCCACGCCGCGTATGACTTACTACAACGGAACTTTGGAACTTATGGTGCCTCTACCAGAACATGAAAGGTATAGCTGGACTATCGGGAGACTAATTGCAGCACTTTCTGAAGAATTAGGACTAGAGATTATCGGATTAAAATCATCTACTTGGCGTTCAAAACCTAAGAAAGCTGGCAAAGAAGCTGACGAATGTTTTTACATCCAAAATGAAGCGGTAATGCGGGGTAAATTAAAAATTGACCTCAAGACTGACCCGCCGCCAGATTTAGCTGTGGAAATGGATTTGACAAGTTCTTCTATTAATCAAATGGCGGTTTATGCGGAACTGAAAGTGCCGGAAGTTTGGCGTTGGAAAAAAGGAAAACTGACAGTTAATATTTTAACTGATACGGGTTATGTCGAGTCGGAAACCAGTTTGGCATTTGGCTCATTTCCTGTGAAGGAACTCGCAGGGTTTATGCAGCTAGATTCGGATAAAGGGGAGAATGCGAGAATTAGAGAGTTTAGAGAGTGGGTGCGATCGCACTTACAGAATCAGCTACCATAGGAAAATGGTAGTGCCCATTAGTGTTAACTTAACATCAAACGTAGTGCAGGTCTTCTGTCTGGCGATTAGGGCCTAGATCCCCCCTAGCCCCCCTTAAGAAGGGGGGGACAAGAGCATTCTCAAAGTCCCCCGACTATCCGGGGGGGACAAGAATCTGCTCAAAGTCCCCCTTCTTAAGGGGGATTTAGGGGGATCGGGCCTCGGCTACAAACGAGAAATACAAAGGATTTCAAACTTAAGTTTACACCAATGAGCACTGCCGTTTCCCTACGAATATCGCGTTTATCAACAATTTGAAATCAATTAGAAGCATACCGACTTTGCACGTACTGTCTCAACACCGGATTCACACTAAACAACGTTATTTGTTCCTCTTCTATTGCATCCAATAAAAACCGATTTCTGAGCGATCGCACTGCATTGACTAACTCAGACGGCGACAACGGTATTTTGTTGAAAAAATAGGACACAGCAACGGGTTCAGCTTGACTCGCAAAGTGAGTCACCACAGCCAATTCCGGCGGAGTCAAGCGCTGAAATTGTTGAGATAACTGAGATTGCAGCCCTTCATCTAAAATCGGCATCTCGCACTGCAAAAACTGGGCAACGCTACCCCCAAACAACTCTAGAATCAGGGTTGCAGTTAACTCTAACCACAGGGGATTGCCTTGATAAATATCAATTAATGTTTCCCATGTTTCCTCATCGGATAACTTTTCTGACTTCAAAATCTCTTTAGCAGCTATTCCTAAATTTCCCAATTCAAAGGAGCGAACCGGATGATATGATTTTTCTAATCGGGCAATTTCTCTAGGTTTTTCCGAACTATTCAACATCAAACAACTCTGATGACAAACTTCGGCAATAAGTTTAAAAAATAACTGATAATCTTCACAGTCAGATTTGTATTGTCCTGGCGGTTGTCCGCTGCAAAAAAGCATTTGCACGTCATCGAGGACTATCAGACAGCGATAGTTGCGGAGGTGGTTGAGGAGTTGGGAAATTTTGGTGTCAATGTTTTGGGGAGTTTCTGTTGGTTGGGGAAAGATTTGCAGCAGGTTGGTGAGGGTTGCTTCGAGGGTTGGGGAAAAGCGGAGGCTGCGATAGATGACGTAATCGAAGCCGGTTTTGATTTGGTTGATGAGGCCCAGGGAGAGGGTTGTTTTGCCGATGCCACTGATTCCGAGGAGTGCGATGAGGCGAGTGCGTTGCTGTGTTATCGAGTTTTCGAGGGTGGAGAGTTCGGGAGTGCGATCGAAAAACCTGAAGATTTCGGGTGCGTCGCCTAAGTCGATGTGGGGTTGAGTTGGGGTTTGTTGGGGGTTTTGGGGATTTGTTGGAGTTCTCGCTTTTTCTTGACAAATGTTGACGTTATTAATCGCTACATAATCTCTACCTACTCTACCGATAGCTGATGAAAAGTTATCAAATTTCGCTTTTTCTAAAATTGATCTAAAATTTCTTTTAGTAATCTCTTTTCCGAATCCCTCTGAAAGTATTTGCCATAATTCCGAACCGATATCCCTAGTATGACCTTCACTGGAATGAGTCGCGTCAGCAATTTGTGGGTATGTCCGACCTTGGAATGTCCCTTCAAGGATAGCCTTTTGCAGATAGTCTATATGTTCTCCCGTTTTGGCGAAGATTAGTTCGTCTGCGAGTTTCAAGACTTCGGCGATGTCCATAGGTCAGTAGTGTGCTGGGATTTGTCATATTATATCCGACATATCCGACATTTCCGACATTTCCGACATAATTCCGACATAATTCCGACATTTGCGATCGGGTTGTCGGGGAAAGTCCCGACATTTCTGACTGAGCGGGCTTATATTTAGTCATAAAATATACCTTAATGACTGTATCGTCTGCTGTACAAACGGGCGATTACTGAATTATTGCAATAAATTAAAAAATTACCATGAATGATGAACAGGCAACACAATTCCTTGAATTTCTTGAAAGAAAGGTGCAAGCACTTACAGGACAACGGCTAGTATTTTTTGTTATAGGTCGTGCAGGTTGGGGCAAATCTAGCACGGTAAATTCATTAGTAGGTCAAGATGTATGTAAGGTTGATGATAATGAGACAACAACAACAGAGGTTACGGGGTTTAATTTTGAAATGAATGGTGTTAAAGCAATAATATTTGATACTCCTGGTCTTTGCGATGGTAGTGGAAACGATCATATGTATATAGACAAGATACGTTCCGAAATCAAAGATCCTGATTCTATGTTATATATAAACAGGCTCGACGAAACTCGAATTACAGACAATGATAAGCGAGGAATCAAAATTATTTCAGAAGCATTGGGCCCAAGAGTTTGGGAACACGCTGTTATAGTTTTCACTTTTGCCGATAAGGTTAGTATCTCAGAGTATAAAACAAAATTAACTAAGAGAACACAAAGTGTTCAACAAGCAATAGCCGAGTGCATAAAAGATACGAATATAGCATATCAGATTCCAGCAGTTGCAATAGTCAATAAAAGTGACACAACACCTGACGGTAAAAGTAAGACAACACCTGACGGTAAGGAATGGCTTGGAGAATTTTTCACAGTAGTAGCGGATCGTGTATCTATGAAAGGTATGATTGCTTTACTAAGTTTTTTGACTCCGAGTATAACAAAGCGCACTCGTCTTAACAAGCAACAAAAACAACTTATTAGGAGGAAATTTGTTGAGGCAGTTTTGCAGTCAGCAGGAACAGCTATGGGAATTGGAGTTGCTGTAGCCGGACTTTTAAATGCTCCATTGATAATAGGTTTTTCTGGGGCAGGAATAGTAGGAACTCTTATAGGAGCGTGGTTATCGAAGTATGATGATGAGTAAAGCGATCGCCCATTTCTTCCCCAAGTGCGATCGCCCTTTTCTGCCCCAAGCGCGATCGCCCTTGATTAAGCAGTTGGATTATCATCTTGATTGCGCTGGTTCAAGAGGATATCAAGCATCCGTCTCGTCTCAATCCTCAAACCAACAATTTCTTCTTGCTGGCGATCCATCCTTTGAAATAACTGCTCCCGTTCTTCTCTTGCTTCTGCCGCCACATTAGCTAGGGCTTGAATAACGCGGGCGTTACTCTCTACCATGCTAGCCAAACGATCTAGCTTATCATCATCCCAACGCTCTGTACTCATAAATTCTTCTCCTGTACTCTACTTTTTAGGATAAGTTCAATTTTAGTTGCTTGGCGTACATTAAGCGATCGCCCATTTCTTCCCAAAGCGCGATCGCCCATTTCTTCCCCAAGCACGATCGCCCTTTTCTTCCCCAAGTGCGATCGCCCGTTTCTTCCCAAAGTGCGATCGACCAACCTAATCAAATGGATTCAATATACTTAACCCATCAACGCGCTTAAAATCCTCAGCATTGCGAGTTACCAAGACACACCCCTCAGCTAAGGCACAGGCTGCAATTACACCATCCGCTAGTTTCAAGCGGTAATTTCGACGGATTTGGGCTGCACGATCTAAAACTGATTCTGTCAATAAGACGCAGTTAAGAAGTCTCAAAAATTCTCGCATCTCATTCGCTTGTTCTTCTGTCAATGCCGGGTAACAAAGTAACTCCACCCAAGTAATCGGACAGTAGAAAGCCTCTGCATCTCCCGCTTCAATTTCATCAAATATAGGCTGAACTTCCGGCTCATCATTGAAGTAATAAATCAAGATGTTGGTATCAAGAAGATATTTATTACTCATCCCATTCTTCTCTGAGTTGCAACTGGAATTCCAAAGCATCCACACGCTTAGGCAAAAAACCGCGCCATCTCTTTAAATTTTTCCTGGGCAATCTTTGACTGCTATCCTGAGTCTGGGTTGTTTTCCGCAGGCGAACCAATTCTGACAATACTTCTAAAAGTTGCTGTTGCTCTTCAAGAGTCAGACTTTGAGCCTGACTCAGTACCTCGCTATAAGTAGACATAGGCTTTATGTTGACATTTTTGAATTTTAAGCTATTATATAACAATTTCTAGTTATGAGTTATGTACCTGAGCTATCTATTCCATGAATCACGTTCCTGATTCACATATTCTTGAGCATCAATCCTATTCCAAATTTCCTTACCCAAAGCTTCCAATTCTAAAATACTGCGCTTGGGTGATAGAATCACCCGTTGACGAATATGTGCAAATAATTCAGACATGAGTCGCAGTTGCTCATCTGGTGAAAGTTTTAGAACCTGAGTCAGTACCGTGCTGTAAGTAGACATAGACTCTGCATTAATATTTTTTGGCTGATTGTCATTATAGCAATTTAGGATCGAGGGAAGTGCGATCGCCCATTTCTGCCCAAAGTGCGATCTACGCACCTATCCCAAAGTACGATCGACCTTTTCTTCCCCAAGTGCGAGATCCCTTCTCTTCCCAAAGTGCGCCCTAATACACTTCACGACGATGAGCGATAATAGTCACAACCACCCGCTTTTGCTCCTCATGAATGTCATAAACAACCCGATAATCTCCAACGCGATAGCGATAGTATCCAGCTAAGTCGCCTTTGAGTTGCTTAATATTTGGATGACTGCGAGGGTCAGTTTTCAACATCTCAAAACATCGATCTAGTTTGCGTTGTAAAGAAGCTGATGCTTCTTCAAAAAACTCCTGAGCATCAAAGCTAAGAACCACGGAATAAAAATTCAGATTTTCATCAGTATTTTCGTTTGAGTTGCTCAACGGTCGTCACCTTACCTGCTGCTACATCCTTTTTTGCTTTATTAAATGCTTCTAGAAAACCGGGAATTTTCAATAATTCCACCGTAGCTTCATTGCTTTCACGTTCTGCTAAATAAGCTAAAAAATCAGCCACAACGAGCAGCCGTTCAGGAGATAAGCTATCTATCGATTGTTTAAGGTTCTGGCGAAGTTCTTGAGTTTTCATAGTTCATAGCTATTGAAAATTATTAGAGCTACCTGTCTGATTATACCAGATAGTCTGAAATTTCGCTCTTGCGAGATCCCTTTTCGTCCCAAAGTGCGATCGCCCGTTTCTTCCCAAAGCGCGATCGCCCTTATTTTCCCCAAGTGCGATCGACCTTCACTTAATCATAAATTTCTCTCCGGTGTCCAATCTGGTGAATACTAATAACCCTTAACTCCTCATTAAAAGTATAAATTACGCGATAATCACCCACTCTTAACTTAAAGAAACCTGCCAGATTAGCGGACAAAGGCATAGGAGTAATTTGTTCAAAATTTTCAGCTAACCAATTGATTTTATTGGCTATACGCTCCCGCACAGCCTGAGTCAATTTTTCTTGGTTAACCTGAGCTTCTGCTGTCAAATCAACCGAATAGCTCATTACGATTTCATGCCTAGTTTTTGATAAACTTCCCCAGGTTCGATGCTACTTTCTCCTGCTTGTTTGCGCTTGATTGACTCCAACAATTTCTGCTTGACTTCTTCCTTAACTTCTAAACCAGAATCTGGATCGCCAAAATATTCTTCTAAGCACTGTTCAACCGTATGCCGAATTAAGTCCCGCAGTTGATCAACTGTCATGTCTTTGACTTGCATCTTAATCTCCTAGTATCTGGGATTATCAATAAATAATAGCAACTTTAGTTCGGAGAAAACAGAAATCGCCCATTTCTGCCCAAAGTACGATCGCCCATTTCTTCCCAAAGCGCGAGATCCCACGGGATAACTACGCCGATCGCACTATTGGATTATTTACCAATCAGTCGATCGTACTCTGCGTGCGTACCAATCCAAAACCACAAAATACCTGTTTCAATTTCCACACCCAACGCGCCATAAGCTTGTCCGGCCCTTACATACCAATACTTACCAACTTTCTTAAAATGCAAAGAAGGATGAGACGGATCGGCCCTGAGCAACTCATAACACTGATCTGCTGTAACCTGTACCGTTGACGGTAAAGCGCTATAACAATCCCAAAATTTTCTCCTTCGTATAGTGCATTAAATCGATCGATAGTTACCACTCTCAAAATCTGCCATCGCTTCCGCTGCTAAAGCATCCAGTTTACCTTGAGCAATATCTTTCTCTAGCTGAACATCCCATCGTTGGTAATCTAAATTCAAAAACCACTCTAACAACTCTCCAATCTCGTTCGGCGGAAGTTCGAGAATCGCATTTTCTATCTGTTCTACAGTCAACATAGGCTGTCCTAAATTACACTTTATTTAGTTGATTTAATTGTAGCACTCTCAAGCTCTACCCTACCAGGAAGCACACGATATTGACGCATCTCTCGCTGCCATGCAACCGGAGCGGTGACTTCAGCAAAAGTCTGACTCGCCGCCAGTTTTTCCAATATTTAAACTATTTTTTGACGGCGAAGATCCGCACTTATACTAGACTTTTCCTCTAACAAAGTCACGTAAACTTTCAGCGGGCGATCGCTCTGTTGCGGAGCATCGTTTGTCCACTCTAAAAGCTTTCCTTTCAGTAGAGCCTCAAATGTGCGTAGCATAATCGATACCAGCTTCTCTCTGACTCTTCTATCATAGCTCTCTCAGGAATTTTCCGCAAATCTCAGTCTATCTCGTGCGATCGCCCTTTTATTCCCAAAGTACACGCGGAGTAGCTATCCCGTAGGCGATCGCCCTTTGTCAATACCGCCCCATGCTAACCTAGATCGCAAATAGCTGTCAGCGCATGAAAACCACAACTTACTTCCACGAATAAGTAATTGCCAAACGTCCACAAATTCAACGCGAAAAGTAACACCGTATTGTATAATCAAAAACGCTCCACAACAAAACCGCAAACACTTGACAACTAATCGCCTCAAAAGTTAACTATTTAATAGATAAAACTCCTACAGCAATGATGTCATACCTCATATCATTTTCCTACGGTATTTGCCTGCTACTCTCCCTCATAGGTTGGGGAAAAGCCCTCAACCACATCCTGTTTCCCAACCAGCGAATTGACTGGGGACAAAGAGCAGCTTGGGGTCTAGCTTTTAGCGTTCTCATTGGTGGCATCTTAAATGCAACCTGGACTATTTCCCAAACCACAATTCTAATTTTCTTAGGTTTGGGACTCGTTTACTGTCTAGTAGATTTAGTAAATCACAGACAATTAATTATTAGCAATATCTTGCAGCTATTTCAAGAATGCCGTAAAGATAAAATTATCTTAGCAGGCATTGCCATAGTTAGTCTACTGATTTTAATCCAATATGCCGGATGGCTTTATACAGGCAGACTCAACTTTGCTAGCATGGTCTATGCTGACGGGTTTAATACCAGCGACGACTACCACGCCTACTTAGTATTTCCCCATAAAATGCTGCAACTCGGTTCCATGGGCCCAGACCCTTTCAGCGAACGAAGAATAGTATCTTTGGGTGGGCAGTCATTTCTCCATACATTGATTTTAAGCGCACTTTCCGACACTAATTTAAACCTCATAGATCCCGCTTTGCCCCTGATAATTACTGTGGGACTAATTCTGGGATTTTTCAAAGAAAATAAAGCCTCAACCAAACGGATAATCTTCACTATTTTATTCTTGCTTTTGATTGCCGTTCCCAAAGCTAACACTACAAGTATGATGCTGCCAGTCGCTTTATTTGTAAGTTTGTTCAGGACGCTTGACAGTAAAGAACTAGAGCGCAACCATTGGGCGAGAAATGCTTGCATATTAGCTTTAATTGCTGCGGCACTTTGTGCTTTAAAATCATCGTTGATTCCCGCCTGTGTCTTTCTATTTGCCGCGAGCTATATTTGCTACTTGATTAGCTCGGAATCCAAACAAAAAGTTGTACTTGAATTAGTCTTGACAACAGTATTAGTCGGAATATTTCTGCTTCCTTGGATGATTTCGATGTATCAATCCTCAGGCACTTTACTGTATCCTCTTTTGGGAAAAGGCTATCATGCCTCCGCCTACGGCATTACATTCAAATCAGGTTCAACACTATTGGGTACTGCTAAAAGCGCCCTTACAGCATTCCGAGGCATTTACGTTTTTATACTGATATTGCTCGGCTGTTTGAGCTTGAGCATCCGCCCTCTGAAGTTGGGCAATTTACCCGAAGAACCCTCGTTCTCGAACCGCCAAGCAGCTTTATCTATGACAATTGCAGCCGGATTGGCGACAGTTGCTGTAGGCGTACTTACCGAAAATGCCGACCCTTTTCGCTATTCATTTTCTCACCTATTCCCAGCAATTTTAATATTGATTGCGGTAGGAATGACGGATACGGGAGTATTAAATAAAAACAAAGTAGCCAACTTTTTTATTGTTGCTGTATTTTGTGCGGGGCTGGCAATTAGCTATGACTGGGATATCAATAAACAGACCTATTCAGCTTATCCGAAAAACATTCAATTTGGACTAAAAAATCCATCGTTAGTTACAGCAAAGCAAAAGTTGCAGTATGCAGCAATGCAGCAGTCTCTGCCACAGGGAGAAACAGTTTTAACCAGACTAGATGCACCTTTTATTCTCGACTTCAAACGCAATCAAATTTTCGTTGCTGACTGGCCGGGGGGAGCGAGTTTGCCTCCCGGTATGCCTGCATTCAAAGGCCCTGAAGCCTTAGCCAACTATTTAGTTTCAAAATCTATTCGATACATAGCTTATTCGTCTTGGAGTCTCAGTCATCCCGCAGATGTAGATACTTCGGGGCCTGGATTGTCATCTTGGTTTCGACTGCAAGCACAACTCTCTCACGACTTTCGGGATAACGTGCAGCAACTTGCAAAAACTCGAAAAAAACTTTATGAAGACGGAGAAAATTTTGTGCTGGATTTGGGAACTAAAGCCATATCGATGAGTTTGTAGTTCTGAACTGTTGCTGCAATCAAAGCAAGCTGAAAAAAGTCTTACATGATACGCTACTCATAGCAGTAAGGTGCACATTGCGCAGCCTAAAATAACTCAATACGGTTCACTTAACACTGTTTATTGCCCGGAGATCCCCCTAAATCCCCCTTAAAAAGGGGGACTTTGAGAAGATTCTTGTCCCCCCCTTGGGAAGGGGGGTTAGGGGGGATCTGTCTTAAGTGAACCGTATTGTACAATAACTTTACTCTTTAGTAGCGGTTTCAACCGCCGAGTCTTATCTTGGTTTGTGTCTAATCAAAGGGGATTTTTAACATAAAAGAGCAGGTTGGATATCAAGCCGAGAAGCCTAAAATGTCTGGTAGAAACTTGAGCATCTGCTGGTAGCATCTTTAAAACATCTTTCTCGGATAAAAGATTGAGATTCTCCTCTTTGGCGAAGAAGTTTTTTCCGAGCAATCTCAACAAAGCTCGAAACCAAGAGGGGGGAAACCAGTGTATTAGGGGAACAGCAGTGTGGAATTCTACCGGATACCAGCGGTTGGGAGTGGTGATGCAGCAAGTTTTGCCGACGCGGCAAAGTTCCCGAATAAAAGCTTTTTGCTGAGTCCTATTGCCGACGTGTTCGATGACGGCAAAACTCACGACTAAATCAAAACTTTTGTCGGGAAATGGCAAACTCGACCCGTCTGAACGGACGTATTTTAAACCCGGATATTCTTCTTCTAAAAAGGCAGCATCTTCCATGCCGACAGCGGTGATTTTGTGGGGGTACGGATAGAGTTTTTCAAAGAAATTGCAATCTTCGCGACGGTCGGAAGTTACTCCTACATCCAGCACAGTTGTGTCGCCGCTGGGATTGGCTAATGCCATGAGCAAATCGAACATTTTTTGGCGGGCGTACCAAGATAGTTTAGTTGCGAAACCGCCTAGCTTGGGGCCAATATACTCGCTGGAGTTGTTTTCAGTTACTGTCATAGGATTTGAGGTTTTGGATGCACTGATTACATGGGTGAAGCCTGATTTGGCGCGCTCGATTTAACACAGCATTTTGGCAATTAAAATCATCTTTGCTGAAAGTTGTAACAAGATTTGAGATTGAATTATTTTACCTGCGCTTTAAGCTCAGGACGCTGAGAAAAAAGCTGGAGAGAACCATCTGCAAGCCGACGGTCAGGCAGGTGAGCGAGGGAATAACTAAACGCAGAGTTTTAGAAGGGTCTAGAGAACCGAAAGCAGTTTTGCTCCAGATAGTAAATGACAAGAACGAGCCAACTATTCCGATTAATATTAGCGTGACTCCGACAATCAATCCTGTCTCTAGGGTGACATAGCGAAATATTTTGTTGAGTTTGGGGTCTTGCGGTAGCAGTTTCTCGCTGATGGCGAAAATTTTGGTGAAGAAAGCGAATGTTACGGCTTGAAAACCGACGATAATTGCGATCGCAGCATACAGCAGCGTATGTACATCAAAGCTGATACCCCCGATTTTTTGAGTACCGGGCAACAGCCAAATGCCAACAATTAAACCCAACATCATCAGCGCAGTACCGGGATACAGAAACAGCCACCGGGGACTGTACAGCAGCAAAAATCGCAGGTGCCGCCAGCCATCTCGCCAAGTTCGCAGGTGCGGCGGGCGGCTGCGGCCGTCGGGAGAGAGTACCGTTGGGACTTCAGCGATGCCCAACTTGTACAGAGATGCCTTGACGACCATTTCGCTAGCAAATTCCATCCCGGTTGTTTGCAAGTCCAGTTTCAAAATTGAGTCTCTCCGGAAACCTCTGAGCCCGCAGTGAAAATCGCCCGCGGGACTTGAAAAGAATAGCCGCCCAACCCATGTCAGCACCGGATTTCCTAAATATTTGTGCAGCGGCGGCATGGCCCCTGGTTTGATGCCCCCTTGAAAGCGGTTTCCCATGACTAAATCGCAGCCTCCCCGCAATTTTTCGACAAAGGCGCCGAGGTTGGAAAAGTCGTAGCTGTCGTCAGCGTCGCCCATGATAATATAAACTCCGCGCGCCGCTACGATGCCTCCCATCAGGGCGCTGCCGTAGCCTTTGGCTGCTACGGGTACGACTCGGGCCCCCATTCTGGTGGCGATATCTTGAGAACCGTCAGTGCTGCCGTTGTCTGCTATGATGACCTCGCCGGCAATATCGAGAAGGCGCAGGGACTTCTGTGCCTTCTCGATGCAAATTTCTAAGGTTTCTGCTTCGTTGAGGCATGGCATGAGGATGGAGAGTTCGAGAGTGTATTCCCCGCTGGTGTTGGTCTGTTCTGCCATATGTTTGTTTTACTCTTGCTGGCGATCGACAATACTTACTTTTCCAGTATCTCTGCTTAAATTATTAGTGGTGAAGAAAACTCAACAAAACTTAATTAAAGTTTTCCAGGTTTTTGGGAATGGCAATTTTTGCTTGTAATATAGGTTAGTGAACTTATGAATAGAGGCGTTTTTCTGGTTTTGCTCGCTGCTATTTTGTGCAGTGTTGTGGGTCAATTTAGTCTGAAAGCAGGAGCTAAAATATTAGGGCCGATTGGCGCTGCTAATTTAGTTGAAAAAGTTATCGCAATGGCAACTCAGCCTTTGATAGTTGGAGGTCTGTGTTTGTATGCAGTTTCTTCGATCGGCTTTATCGTAGTTTTGTCTCGCGCCAACATTAGCATAGTCTCGCCTTTACTGTCAATTAGTTACTTGTTTACTGTTTTGGGTGGCAAAATTGTATTCCATGAGCCTTTGCCGCCGCTGCGGTTGGTAGGCGTGGCGCTGATTATGACTGGAGTAATTTTTGTACTCAGAGGTCAAGCTGGGGGAGTGACTGGGGGGAACTAGCGATCGCTTGTAACATTG
>NZ_JAUBUN010000069.1:13850-28758 GCF_036702665.1 Microcoleus sp. Aus8_D2 | reverse complement strand
GGAATCATCAAGACGCCGAACCAACCTACATAGAGGCGGTTGTCGGTCGATGTGACCCAGTTGCAGAACTGCGACCAGATATTAGCACTTTCGCGCTGTTGTAAGGTGGCTGTCATGTGTTTATGATTGCTATTGGTTTTTCAATGTTCGGATGATGTCTCTATTATTAACTGTCTCGTTAAGGTTTGTAAAGGGGTGTAACGACAGTTTAACTGATGAGGGTCATCAGGAAAGCTGATGAGGGTGACGCCAGGGGGAAAACACATCACACGGCGATCGGCGACGCAGCTTAAGCCTAACGGGGAACTGGAGCTAGCGGAGCTACCGGAGGTGGAGAAGGTGGAGAAACGGGAGCCGGCAGTGTTTGAGCCGGAGTGCGAGCAGGTGCAGAACTGAACTGCTGGAGTTGCTGCTGGGTGAGCGAGCGCAAAATTCTCAGTCCGAGAGTGTTTCGCGAGATGCTTAAAGCGTAGTTTGGCTCTAAATAAGGGCGGAATTTTGATTTGTTGTTCAAATAGGTTTCCATGAACGCTACGCTGAGTCCGTTGAGGTAGCGGCGGGCTAAGGCGGGTTCGGGCCCGATCGCCTGTGCTGGTGGCACAAAGACGCTTTGAGGGGATTGGTCGATCGTTGAAAAGTGAGTCCCGTTGTTCATCAGCACCAGATATTTGTTGGGTGATGTCAGCCAAGTGAAGGGTTGAATTTGTTCCAGCAAAGCGGGGGCGACGGTATCGGCGCTGCCTGCGATTACCATGACTGGGATTTGGATTTGGCTGAGGTTTGTTTCTCCGAGAATGCTGCTGGCGATCGGGTTGATGGCGATCGCAGCTTTGACGCGCGGATCGCCGAAATTGTACTGGTTGCGCTCAAGGCCGCGGGCGCGGCACTGCAACAGCAGCGAGAGGTTCCAAGTTTCGTTTTCCAGCTTGCAGTCTTTGTCTAGCTGTGCAAAGTTAATCTGGGCTCCCGCTAATGTTAAAGCCGTATAGCCTCCGAAAGATTGGCCGATGACGCCGACTCGCTGCAAGTCGAGCTGCCCTCGGTAGGCCGGATTGGTTGTCGAAAGTTTGGTTAAATAATCGAGCAGATCTTTGATGTCGAGGGGGCGGTTGACAAATTCTGCTGGTTCTGCTACTTCGCTGGCTCTGCCTGTTACTAGGTCTTGGATTTGTTGGGCGTTGCTGCCGGGGTGTTCGGGGACGGCGACGGCAAAGCCGTAGGAGGCTAGGTGTTTGGCTAAATACTCGTAGGAAATGCGATCGGAACCTAAACCGTGGGAAATTACTACTACTGGCGCTGGTTGCTGGCTGCGCTGCGGCAGGTAAATGTCGATATCAAAGGTACGATCGCGATTTGGACTCGTCAGAGTTACCGATGATTTTTTCCAATTATAGGGGCCCTTTTCCTGGATCTGTAGCATTTCGGCGGGCGGTATGGCGGGATCTGAGGCTGCTTCTGCTTCCGACAACTGGGCGACTCCGGCGATCGTCCGATTGGAACGGTTGATCAGCGATGTCAGCTCGCTGGCGATACCCAAGCTGCGGTTTATGTCAATCCTGATGCCGTAAGTGGGGAATTTCCGCAGCACGTTGAGAATTGTCAGGCCTTCTTCATCTGAGGCTGCTAAAATTAGGGCAGCTCGGATGGCATAAAATCCGGGCTGCCGAGCTTTGGTTTGAATTACTCGGCCCAAGCGTTCCAGCAGCACTTCTCCTTGAGGCGTGTAAAGGAATTGGGCGATCGTCACCGGGCTGATTTCAGCCCTCGCTTGCAGGGCGGTGCGAATCTCTGCTAGCTGTGTTTTTTTTGCGTACTGAGCAAAGCCGTCGAGGTTCGAGTCTATTTTGCCTTCTTTGGCGAAGAGTGCCAGAGATTCGATCGGCACTGATACTTCTAGCGGCCCGTAAGTTACGTAAATTCGATCGGCTCCCAAAGCCGGTGCAGCGGTGCAAACAGCCGTGAATGCAAACAATCCTAGGTATTTTGAGGCGATCGACCGCCGAGTGCGAAGGGCAGCAGTGGAGAGACTCGGAAACAGACAGTTCATAACTTTTGCACCTAGGACTTCTAATAATTAGTCGATGAAACGATATAAATTGTTTCACTAATATTTAATACCAAAAAATCGCTCTCTTGTTTCAAAAATTAGGTTATCTTGGGAAGTATAGCCAAAAGAGCAATTTTCTGACCTAACAAGACTAGCTGAAATTGAAAATTAAACGCCGAGGGGTCAGTCGATTTTAAATTTGAGATTTGAGATTTGAGATTTCCTGGGCAGATGAATCACCGGAGCCCGAACAGGAGTCTAAAATTGGGGGCTGCGAACGACTTGAGTCGGGGCTTGTATCCGTCTTTGGGCGAGGGGTCAAACCTACGGTTATACCCCTTGATTATTTTTTCAGCTAGGCAAGATATTTTCGATCGAGTTTGTAACTACAGTTTGAGTGAGAGAATCTATCATGTTCAATGCAACTGCTATCCTGATTGACGCTTTTGTGCAAGAGCTCCAGGCCGGCTACCGTCGCACCTACGGCAAGTACAAGCCTGATTACCCTGAAATTATCGCCTGGGCGGGGACTATGGCTCTGGAAAACATCGCTAACTGCGATGCTCTTTACCACAATGTGGAACACACAATGCTCGTAGCCTTGGTGGGACAAGAGATTCTCCGGGGCAAGCATATTCGCGAAGGCGGAGTGTCGCCGGAAGATTGGCTGCACTACCTGATCTCGCTGCTGTGCCACGATATCGGCTACGTCAAAGGTGTTTGTCGCCAAGACCAAGAAGCTGTGGGACTCTACGCTACGGGTATTGACGGGGGCATGGTTTCTGTGCCGATCGGCGCCACTTCTGCCAGTCTAACTCCTTATCATGTCGATCGAGGAAAACTCGTCATTGACGAACGCTTCGGCGGTCACACATTAATTGATGCCGAACAAATTAAGCGCAATATTGAATTGACACGCTTCCCAGTTCCTGCTAGCGAAACCCATCAAGACAGAAACAACTATTCTGGACTTGCCAGGGCCGCCGATTTGATCGGTCAGTTGAGCGACCCCAATTACCTGCGCAAAATCAGTGCCCTGTTCTACGAATTTGAGGAAGTCGGCACTAATAAAATCTTGGGCTACAAGTCTCCTGGAGATTTGCGGCAAAATTACGCCAAGTTTTATTGGAACGGAGTTTTCCCCTACATTCCAGCAGCTTTAAACTACTTGGAATTGACCCAGGGAGGCAAACAAATTATTGCCAACCTCTACGCTAACGTGTTTCAAGTAGAACACGCTGAACCGCTCGCTTTCACCAAGCCAAACGCTCAAGAATTAATCAAATCCCGCGCCAATAATGGCAACTTCAACGGCGAAAAAGATGGTGAGAATCTTCAACCTTCCATGTCCGGGGAGAACAAGAAGTTTAGCGAGTTTGCCGACCTGAATTTGTGAGGTATTTTCCCCCATAATTCATCAGCTATAAAAGCGAGTCATAATTAGGAGATTTTTTGATTTTCTAGTTGCTGGCTCCTTTTTTTTTATTCAATTTGAGATAGATCATCTAATATCATATCCTGTAAAACAACCGTTATAATGTTCGTAGTGAGGACTGAAGTCCTCAAAAAATTATGAGGACTGAAGTCCTCACTACGAACCAATTTTATTGTGTGGTTCGCTCGGATATGAGAGCCAATGTAAAATCAAAAATCAAAAATCGATATGGTAGCAGAGATCCAGCAGCAAATTCAACAGTTGAGGCAGCAGCTACAGGAAGCTAGCTATGCTTATTATGTTCTCGATGCGCCGATTATGGCCGATCAGGTGTACGATCGCCTTTATCGACAGTTGCAAGAGTTAGAATCTGATTATCCTGAATTGATTACTGCGGAAAGTCCGACTCAGCGCGTGGGAGAAAAGCCTGCTACTCAATTTTTTAGCGTCAAGCACAATATTCCTCTCTACAGTTTGGAAAATGCTTTTAATCTTGAGGAATTTGCTAAATGGCAGGAACGCTGGCAGCGAATTGCACCCCCCCTAGCCCCCCTTTGTCAAGGGGGGGAACAAGATATAATTGCATCCCCCCTAACGCCCCTTTATCAAGGGGGGGAACAAGATATAATTGCACCGGCCCAAGATGGAATTGCACCCCCCCTAACCCCCTCTTTTCAAGGGGGGAAACAAGATGGAATTTCACCGGCCCAAGATGGAATTGCACCCCCCCTAACCCCCCCTTGTCAAGGGGGGGAACAAGATGGAATGACGCCTCCCCTTAGCAACGAGGAAAACAAAGAAATTACTCCCCCCCGAAGCCCGGGGGGGCTGGGGGGGGTTTCCTATGTTTGCGAGTTGAAAATAGATGGTTCTGCTTTAGCGTTAACCTATGAAAATGGGGTTTTAGTTCGCGGTGCAACGCGGGGAGATGGGATTGCGGGAGAGGAAATTACTCAAAATGTTAAAACTATTCGCTCGATTCCTTTAAAGCTCAACTTAGATAATCCGCCGCCTGTGGTGGAAGTGCGGGGAGAGGCTTTTTTGTCTTTGGCTGTGTTTGAGGAAATTAATCGGGAACGGGAAAAAGCGGGGGAACAATTGTTTGCTAATCCTCGCAATGCTGCGGCGGGTACGCTGCGACAATTGGATTCTAAAATTGTCGATAAGCGGCGCTTGGATTTCTTTGCTTATACTCTGCATTTAGATGAGGATAATCAGCAAAAGACGCAGTGGGACTCGTTGGAATTGTTGCGAAGCATGGGGTTTAAGGTGAATCCCCATCGCAAAATTTGCAATTCTTTGGATGAGGTGCGGGAGTATTACGAATATTGGGATACTGAACGGCGTAATTTGCCTTACATGACGGATGGGGTTGTTGTTAAGATTAATTCGGTTGGGCTGCAAAAACAATTGGGTTTTACTCAGAGGTTTCCGCGTTGGGCGATCGCACTTAAGTATCCTGCTGCCGAAGTCCCTACAATTGTACAAGCAATCACCGTACAAGTCGGGAGAACCGGGGCTCTGACTCCCGTAGCGGAACTCAAACCGGTGCAGTTGGCTGGAACCACGGTTTCGCGGGCTTCTCTCCACAATAGCGATCGACTTTCCGAGCTCAACCTCCACATCGGCGATACAGTAATTGTCAGAAAAGCTGGAGAGATTATACCAGAAGTTGTCCGAGTTTTAGCAGAACTTCGTCCCCAAAATGCTCAACTTTTCCAAATGCCTAGCTGCTGTCCCGAATGCGCGCAGCCTGTGGTTCGGGAAAAGGGCGAAGCCGTCACTCGCTGCATCAACACGTCTTGTCCGGCGATTTTGAGGGGCTCGCTGATTCATTTTTGCAGCCGGGATGCTCTGGATATTAACGGTGTTGGGGAAAAGTTGGTGCAGCAGATGGTTGATAGCAATCTGGTGCATTCGGCGGCGGATTTGTTTGATTTGACTCCCCAAAGGTTGATGGGTTTGGAACGCATGGGTAAAAAGTTAGCAGAAAAGTTGGTAAGTGCGATCGCCCAATCGAAAAATCAACCTTACTCGCGGGTACTTTACGGCTTGGGCATCCGCCACGTCGGCAGTGTCAACGCTCAATTGCTAACAGAAAGGTTTGCTAATGTGGAAGAGTTAGCAGCGGCATCGGCGGCAGCGATTGAAGGCGTTTACGGCATCGGGCCGGAAATTGCGCAAGCTGTTTATCAGTGGTTTCGAGTTCCGGAAAATCAAAGTTTAATTGCACGCTTGCAAACTGCGGGCTTGCAATTGCAGTCAGAAATTAAAACTCAGAACTCGGCAGCTCAAAATTTACAACTTGCAGGCAAAACTTTTGTACTTACCGGAACTTTGCCGACTTTGAAACGAGATGAAGCTAAGGATTTGATTGTCAAAGCTGGAGGGAAAGTCACAGGTTCTGTGAGTGCTAAAACCGATTATGTGGTTGTGGGTGAAGATGCTGGTTCTAAGTTGGAAAAGGCTCAATATTTGGGAATTGAGCTACTGTCGGAGGCTGAGCTATTGGAACTTTTGGCAACTTGAAAAATGGTGATTGTTAGTAAGGTGTAGCCATCAGCAATGTTCGATCGTGAGGACTGAGCGTCCTCTGAATTTATGAGGACGCTCAGTCCTCACGATCGAACCTGTTTAGTGTTTGCTCGTGAGGACTGAGCGTCCTCTGATTTTGATAAGGATCGCAAATTAAATAATTTACACAAGTTTGTGGGATGTCGGGCCCGTCCAGAAAGGACGGGCTCTTCTGGCCCATCCCACAAGAACTATCAAATTGTAAGTTATTTAATTCTCATTCCTAAGGACTGAAGTCCGAACGATCGAACCAGTTTTGCCGTAGGTGCAAAATAGCCGAACGCAAATTGCGCAATACCTCAAAAGGCAGAGAAATCGCGTAAGCGTTGCCCGCCCCTACGGGGGCTACGCCAACGAAGAGGATCGCACTTCGTCAATATACATACTTCGCTGGCCAGGGTGCCCAAATCGGTTGTCGGAACAGGCTAGTTTTGCTAAAATTTGATTGAGTTTGCAGTTGCGCGGATCGCAACTGCCAGCTTAGGCAAATCCCAGCAATCATAGGAGATATATTATGTCGGAAATTCCAGTAGAACAAACACAAACAAACTTGACTACTCCAGAAACAACCACCGAAAGTTCTATTTCGGCGGTGGAAAACGTGAAAAACAGTTTGGGAAACGTCCTAAATAGTTGGAAGTTGAAAGCAGGATTAGCGGTTACTGTATTGTTGGCAGTGTTGCTGTTTGCTTTCTACTGGCAGCATATCATTGCAGTGGTCGGCATGAAGAGTTGGTCGGCGCGATCGGGTGCAAAGCCGATCGAATGTATGGTAAGAGATACCAATAACGACGAGTATGTCAGTTGCAGCGCCCTCCTCGACCAGCAGATTGTCCCTCTGGAGTGCAGTTCGAGTTTGTTCAACATCGGCTGTCGGGTCAATTACGGAACTGCGGCACCAAATCCGAGACAGCTCAATTCTAGATAGAGCATCTGCGGGTTTGAGATGATTGGTGCACGAACAGATGGCTCTCCCGGATGCTTGGTGTAAAAAGTAGCGACCGATACAATTTTTTGGGTTGGTGAAAGCACAAAAGCTTGATGCAGCTAGATTATAACCTTGCTCGATCGCCACAATTACGGGAGAGCCTAGCTGCTGGGGAATTATTAAATAATCTCAAAAAATATTAATTTTTCCTGTTAAATATTCAAGCTATCAAAGATATTAGTTCGCGATCGCACACACTCTACTTGTAGGGTGCTTACGGCGCACCTTACCACTACGGGTAGTGTAATTTCTCAGTTTTTGCGTCCATGACTGGACATGCTATCAGAAAAATCATTCAAGATTTTCAAGAAGTGGTGCAGGCCAGTAAGAAATGGCATTCCTCCGAGGTCGGACAGCAAATCGATGAACTTTTTGCCGAAGTGTATGCAGCTTTTAATCGCGATCGCAAATCCAGTTAACTGGGCCGAGAATTGATTGTTTTGGCGATCGCAAAGCGTGCTATGAGAGCATCCCGATTTTGTAAGTTGTCTCAAAAGACAACGGCTGTATAAGGCTTTCGAGGGATATCGGCGGTGTTTTTGCAAATTCGGGATACTCCCGCGTGCGATCGCCTTTCACTTTCTTGTCCGAGTAGAATAGAACTTAGTGAATTCTTCCCTTCAATAACATCCAAAATGCTCAAAATTGACGGCTACCGGATTCTCGCCCAAATCTACACCAGCGAAAACTCCATCGTGTATCGCTGCCTTCTTGAAGTGGATAACCAACCTGTTATCCTCAAAATGCTCAAGCAAGACTATCCCACCCCAGCCGAACTCATTCGCTACAGACAAGAATATCAAATCGTCCGCCACCTCAATCTCGAAGGCGTTACCAAAGCCTATAACCTCCATGAAGCGAACAAAACCCTCGTCATCGTTCTAGAAGATTTTGGTGGCAACTCCTTAAAGCAATGGATGAATCGAGAGGCGAAGTGCGCCTTGTCCCTGCCAGAATTCCTCCCCATCGCCATCCAAGTGACAGAAATTTTGGGCAAAATTCACAGCCACAACATCATTCACAAAGACATCAACCCGGCCAACATCATCTTCAACCCAGAAACTAGACAAGTCAAGATCGCGGACTTTGGCATCGCCTCCCAACTCACCCGTGAAAATCCGACTCTGAAAAATCCGAATGTCCTCGAAGGCACATTAGCTTATATCTCTCCCGAACAAACTGGACGGATGAACCGTTCCCTCGATTACCGCACCGACTTTTATTCCCTGGGAGTGACCTTTTACGAACTGCTGACCGGCCAATTACCCTTTGAAACCGACGATCCCCTAGAATTAGTCCACTGTCACCTCGCCAAACAACCCACGCTTCTTGAGGGCGATCGAATTCCTCAAGCCATTTCCCACATCGTCATGAAACTGATGGCAAAAACGGCAGAGGAGCGATATCAAAGTGCCTACGGCATCGTAGCGGATTTGCAAAAATGCCTTCAGCAGCTAGAAACCGCCGGTCAAATCGAACCCTTCCCCCTAGCAGAGCAAGATATTTCCGATAAGTTTCAAATTCCCCAAAAACTCTACGGACGCGAAGCGTCCGTTGACACCTTGCTGGCAGCTTTTGAGCGAGTCTCCGTGGGAGACGGGGAGATGGGGAGACGGGGAGATGGGGAGACGGGGAGAATAATTCTGAATTTTCCCAATCCCCAATCCAAAATCCCAAATCCAAAATCCCAAATCGAAATGATGTTGGTGGCGGGTTACTCGGGCATTGGTAAATCGGCCCTCGTTCAAGAACTGTACAAACCGATCACCCAGGCCAGAGGCTATTTCATCTGGGGTAAATTCGATCAATTCCAACGCAATATCCCCTACTCGGCCATCGTTCATGCCTTTAAGGGATTGATGCGACAACTGTTAACGGAAACCGAAGAACAACTGGCACGATGGCGAGAAAAACTGCTAGCAGCCCTCGGAGTCAACGGACAAGTCGCGATCGCGGTCATTCCTGAGTTAGAACTGATTGTGGGCCAGCAACCGAACGTTCCCGAATTAGGCCCTACCGAGGCGCAAAATCGCTTCAATCTCGTCTTTGGTAACTTGATCCGAGCCTTTTGCTCTCCAGAACATCCCTTAGTCATCTTCCTCGACGACTTGCAATGGGCCGACTCCGCCACACTGAAGTTGTTGGAAGCGATCGCCACCGATCCAGATACAGAATATTTATTTTTAATTGGCGCGTATCGAGATAATGAAGTCAGTCCGACTCATCCTTTAATGATGCTCCTAGAGGAACTTCGCAAAGCAGAAATAACCATCCATCAAATTGCTTTAGAACCTTTAGGACTGAATCATGTCAATCAATTAATTGCCGATACATTGCACGGCGACCTGGAAACAGTCAAACCCTTAGCCCAATTAGTAACCCGGAAAACCGGAGGCAATCCTTTCTTTGTCAATGAATTCTTGAAAACGCTTTATCAAGAAAACCTCCTCATCTTCGATCGAAATCCCAGGCAAAACTCCGCAATTCGCGAGCCAAAATGGAGTTGGAATTTAGCTCAAATTGAAGCCACCGGCATTACCGATAATGTGGTCGAACTCATGGTTGGCAAACTGAGGAAGCTATCACCAAGCGCGCAACAGCTTTTGCAGTGGGCCGCTTGTATCGGTGCAGAGTTTGACCTCAATACCCTGTCGCTGATTGGCGAACAACCGGCGCGATCGGTGTTTGACAACCTCAAAGAAGCCATTCAGTCCGGGTTAATTGTCTCCCTATCAGACTTGAACGAACAACTGGTGATTCAAGACTACAAATTCGGACACGATCGCATCCAACAAGCCGCTTATGCTTTGATTGAAGAAGACCGCAAACAAGTCATTCACTTGCAAATCGGTCGCCTGCTGTTGCAGAATCGCTCGCCAGAAGAGCTATCCGAAGACCTCTTTACCATCGTCGATCATCTCAATTTGGGTCGAGAACCGATCGCAGAAGACAACGAAATAGAGCAACTTGCCCAACTCAATCTTATAGCCGGTCGCAAAGCCACCTCAGCCACCGCTTATGCTGCCGCCGTTCAGTATTTTCAGACAGGACTCGAACTCTTAGCCGAAGACTGCTGGCAAACTCAGTACGATCTCGCCCTCGAACTTTACTCGCGCGCCACAGAAGCAGCCTACGTCAACGGCAACCTCGAACAGATGGAACAATGGGCTGCCGTGGTGCTGCTACGTGCGAGGACGCTACTCGATCGGATGAAGGTTTATGAAATTCAGATTCAATCTTGTATCCCTCAGAACAAATTCTTAGAAGCCGTACAAGCTGCATTACCCGTGCTAGCACTTTTAGGAATTCCTTGTCCGGAGTCTCCCACGCCCGCAGATATCCAACAAGGACTGACGGAAACGATCTCTAATTTAGCCGATCGTCCGATCGAAGATTTAATCGATCTGCCCGAAATGAGCGATCCTACTCAGTTGGCAGCAATGGCGATCGCTAGTAGTATCTTTTCTGCCAGCTATATTGCGGCTCCCAGCCTTTTACCTCTGCTAGTTTTTAAACAGGTCAATTTATCTCTTCAATACGGTAATACTCCACTTTCTGGTGTTGCTTACGTTTATTTCGGGTTGCTGCTTTGTGGAATATTTGGAGATCTCGAACGAGGCTATCAATTCGGTAAACTGGCCCTAGCGATTGTGGAGCGGTTTCAGGCAAAGAAACATCTCGCTAAAATCTTAGTTGTGTTTAATGCCGCGATCGGCATTTGGAAACAACATATTAATGAATCGATCAAACCTTTTCAGCTTGCCTATCAAAGCGGACTCGAAGTTGGCGATCTCGAATATGCAGCTCATTGTACTTACCTCACGGCTTTACATTCCGCTTTTATTGGTAAAAATCTAGAAGAATTAGCAGCTAAACTCGCCGCCTATGATGACACGCTCTTAAAACTCAAACAAACAACCTTTCGTAACTATAACAAAATCTATCATCAAACCATTTTAAATTTACTGGGACGCTCTAAAAATCCCTGCCGTCTACTCGGCGAAGTCTATAATGAATCACTCATGCTCCCGCTTCATATCGAAGCAAATGACCGCTATGCAGTTTTTTGTTTTTCAACCACAAAACTGTATTTATGCTATCTTTTTTGTGAATACGAACAGGCGATAGAAAACGCCGAACGTGCAGAACAATATGCAGATGGTGCAACAGCAACATTCATCTTTTCTCTATTCTACTTTTATGATTCTTTGACTCGTTTGGCAATTTATGCAACGGTTTCCCGCGAAGAACAACAGAAAATTTTAGAAAAAGTTGCAGCTAACCAGACAAAAATAAAAATATGGGCCGACCATGCTCCTATGAATTACTTACATAAATATCATCTTGTAGAAGCCAAAAAACATCGAGTTATGGGGGAATTTTTTGCAGCGATCGAGCATTTCGATCTCGCCATTGCATTAGCCCAAGAACATGATTTTATCAATGATGAAGCTCTAGCCAATGAACTTGCTGCTAAACTGTATTTAGAGCAAGGAAAAGAAAAATTTGCCCAAGTTCATCTTCAAGAAGCAGCTTACTGCTATCATCGCTGGGGAGCAATTGCCAAGGTACAAGATTTAGAAACCAGATACCCAAACCTCCTCACTCAATCCTCGGCGAAAACGTCGATTATCCAAAAACGAACGACAACAACAACTCGGATCGGTCTAGGCGAAGCTTTAGACTTAGCGACTGCGATCAAAGCCTCCCAAGCGATCGGTAGTGAAATCGTCCTCGAACAACTCCTGCGCAACTTGATGAAAATTCTCATCGAAAATGCTGGCGCGCAAACCGGCTTCCTGCTCTTGGAAACCCAAGGTCAACTGTCGATTGAAGCTGAAAGATCTGTGGATTTAGAACAAGTCACAGTCTTGCAGTCAATCAATATTGAAAATAGCGAACAACTGCCACTAGGTGTCATCCAATATGTAGCGAGAACTCAAGAGGATGTGGTTTTATCGGATGCTACTAACGCAGGAGTTTTTACTCGCGAACCCTATATTGTTAAAAATCAGCCCAAGTCACTCTTATGTGCTCCTATTATTACTCAAGGCAAACTGATCGGCATTCTGTATCTAGAAAATAATTTGACTGCGGGGGCATTTACCCCAGATAGATTAGAAATCTTAAAGATTTTATCTTCCCAAGCAGCTATTTCGATTGAAAATGCCCGACTCTATCAAAACTTAGAAGATAAAGTCGAAGAACGCACGGCTCAACTAGCCCAAGCGAATCAAGAAATTAGCACGCTGAATCAGAAACTCAAAGCCGAAAATGTCCGCATGAGTGCGGAACTCGATATTGTCAAACAACTGCAACAAATGGTGTTGCCAAAACAGTCGGAACTAGAGGCAGTTGAAGGTTTAGAAATAGCTGGCTTTATGGAACCTGCTGATGAAGTGGGCGGCGATTACTACGACGTATTGCAACAGGATGGCAAAGTTAAAATTAGCATTGGTGATGTTACCGGACACGGTTTAGAAAGTGGCGTGTTGATGATTATGGCACAAACGGCTGTCAGGACGCTTCAGAAAATGAACGAAACCGATCCAGTGAAGTTTTTGGATGTCCTCAACCAGACTCTTTATGACAATCTCCAGCGCATGGACTCCCCGAAAAATATGAGTCTAGCCATCTTAGACTATGCCGGAGGTGTCCTGAAATTAAGCGGACAACATGAGGAAGCGATCGTGGTGCGCGCTGATGGGACACTGGAGTGCATAGACACGATGGATTTAGGCTTTCCCATTGGCTTAGTAGAAGAGATTGGCGACTTTATTGCTCAACAAGAAGTGCAGTTAAATCCTGGGGATGTGGTGGTGCTTTATACTGATGGAATTCCAGAAGCTAAAGATATTAATAAAAAGCAGTATGGGTTAGAGAGATTGTGGCAAGTGGTGGTGAAAAATCGTCACCGAGGGGCCGAAGAAATTCGGGAGGCTGTTATTGATGATGTGCGGGAGTATATTGGTGTTCAGAAGGTGTTTGATGATATTACTTTGGTGGTGATGAAGCAGAAATAGAGTTCAAAACTCCGGCACTCGGCGGTAGAAATTGGGGTGCTTCAGGGGGGGGGGAAGCCCCGAACCGCCCCAAGCGGGCATGGCCCCTAGTTTAGAAACTTTCGTCCCTCAAAAGCGGAGACTGAAAAATAAAAATGGCAGCTTACCAAGCAATACCTCTCGGTTAAACGCAAAATTGAAGAATTTAATCTCCTCAAATACTAGCTCGCTCCGAGCGCGATCGCCCGGGGAAATTTCTGTCACCGAAAGTTATTGAGGTGCGTCGCTACTCGAAAAGTCGATTTTAATTCAGAGATTTTTAATGGCGACACACCCTACGAATAATATCGCCCGACCAATTTCCTTAACCGAGAGGTATTGGCTTACCAAGGATTGCCGATGAGGGTGAAACTGCTCCAGTAGTAAGGATGAGAAAAATTTTGGTTTTGTTGTATTTTAGCCGGTAAATTTAACTTGCCCGCTGTTGTTACTAACTGCCCGTTTTCGATCCGAACTTGACGAGCAATCATCGCCTGTTGAGCAAGTTGCAGAGTTTCTGCCTTGGTTGCGGCTCCTCGAAGCTGGTGGTAAAATTCGCTCATCAGCCCCAAAGTGCCTCCGTCGTCAACATACCACAAACTCCCTAAGGCAGATTTGGCGCCGGATTTTACCGCTAAACCTCCAAAACCTAACTCGGATTCCCGATCGCCCAAAGCTGTTGTACAAGCACTCAATACTAACAAGTCTACCTGCGGATTGCGCCAATTTAAACGATCCATGTCATTGAGTCGCAATTTAGAATTCCAGAGTTGAATGTAAGAATTGCTCGCTTTTCCCGATTGAAATTCAGCGTGCGTTGCTAGGTGAACGATCCGAAATTCTCCCTTGGCGTGTTCCGAGTTGAGATTGTCTAAAGTGAAAGTTGAATTGAGGAAAGATGGCCCGCGCCACTCGGCAGAAATTGCCTGCAATTCGATCTGTACGCTGGGCAAGGGCTTTTTGTCAACAAATTCTGACCGTCCCATTGCTAGCACTGTGGCGTCTCTAACTGGTTTATAATCGCCCGCCGTCAAGCTGAAACTCGGAATCAGGCTAAAACTGTATTTTTGAATCAAGAAGCCTTTACCGTCGTGCAAAGCGGCAAAGGGCAGGCTGCGCAATCCCGGATCGACTGACAGCAACAAAGTCTGAATTCCTAAGTTTTGCAAGTCTTTTTCTAGGGGTGCGATCGCCCATTTATAGAGTTGCTGGGCCCAGGGTAGATAGCTGATAGTACCGCGTTTGGCGGGATTGGTGATTTGGTCGCGGAACTGCTTGACTGCGGGGAAAAGAGCTGCTCTGTTGGCGGACGGAACGCTGTAGTGAATCGCCCGCCCTACAGGAGGAACTAAAATTAGTTCCAGTCGATCGACTCGCGAGACTATGTAGATAATACCAGACCGCTTACCGGTTTTCTGTTCGATATTTTTTAATGTTTGTTGGAATGTCGAAATCAAGACTTTTTCCTCTGGGATATCGCCTTTTACCCCCAGGTATTCTGTAAATTCTTGATTCCTCATTACTTCGATTCCCGAGACTGTTTTCTGAATGTCGTTACCTTCAAAAAGTCGATCGGGAGACGGGACATATCCGAGCACTAAACGAGAATTAGAGTTGGCTGCTGGCGCTGTTTCGTTGCTGGAAAGTGTTGGCTGTGATTCGCTGGAGGGCAAGTTACTGATGATACTAGAATCAAGTCTTAAAATGCGATCGGTAGCAACACCGGGACTGTCTAGCCGTGGAATGTTCCGGGGTTGTAAGTCTTCTCCGTCGGTGGTTGAGGATTTAGCTGCGGGTGCGGTTGTATCTGCGGGTGCGGTTGT
>NZ_JAUBUN010000069.1:10630-13750 GCF_036702665.1 Microcoleus sp. Aus8_D2 | reverse complement strand
AGCTGCGGGTGCGGTTGTAGCTGCGGGTGCGGTTGTAGCTGCGGGTGCGGTTGTAGCTGCGGGTGCGGTTGTAGCTGCGGGTGCGGTTGTAGCTGTTGGTGCGGTTGTAGCTGCGGGTGCGGTTGTAGCTGCTGGGGTGGTTATCCGGGGCAGCGATGGGTTAAAGCCGATCGAAGTTACTGCTACTGAATCCGGCGGCGGTGTCAGCCCAACAATCGGCGGAATTGTGGGCGTTATTTGCTGATTGATTTGCGGAATAGTATCCGTTGTCTGCGGAATTATTTGCGGGGTTGTGGGCGAAATCCTTGCCGTTGTCTGCGGAATTATTTGCGGGGTTGTGGGCGAAATCCTTTCCGTTGTCTGCGGAATTATTTGCTGATTGATTTGCGGAATAGTATCCGTTGTCTGCGGAATTATTTGCGGGGTTGTGGGCGAAATCCCTGCCGTTGTCTGCGGGATTATTTGCGGGATTGTTGGTGGAATGCTTTCCGTTGTCTGCGGAATTGTTGGCGGAATGTTGCCCGTTGTCTGCGGGATTGTCTGCGGAATTGTTGGCGGAATGTTGCCCGTTGTCTGCGGGATTGTCTGCGGGATTGTCGGCAGAATGTTGCCCGTTGTCTGCGGGATTGTCTGCGGAATTGTTGGTGGAATGTTGCCCGTTGTCTGCGGGATTGTCTGCGGGATTGTTGGTGGAATGTTGCCCGTTGTCTGCGGGATTGTCTGCGGGATTGTCTGCGGAATGTTGCCCGTTGTCTGCGGGATTGTCTGCGGAATGCTTTCCGTTGTCTGCGGGATTATTGGTGGAATGTTGCCCGTTGTCGGCGGAGTTTGTGAGGGAATTGTTGGGGGAATTATTGGCATCGGATCGATCCCATTGTCAGTCAACAACGCAATATTACCCACATTATTAGAACGCCGAAACGACTGCGATGTAATGCTAGATTGTCCCGTGGTAATTGCAGCCGCCGTACCGTTGGTAGTAGCATCTCCGACGACAAACTTTTGAATCGGCGGCCCGCCATCTCCCCCGGCGTGCCGAATTGTAATTGTGCCACCACCGGCACCGCCAGCAGTAGAAATGCTCGCAAATCCCGTCGGCGAAAGTGGGGTTGAAAAAGCACCCGTAGCGCGGAAAAATCCCCCCGTCGCTGAAATAGAGACATCGCCACCGGTGCCGCCAGTACCGCCTTGGGTATTAATCGACTCTACTTGAATATCGCCGATCGGATCTAACAACACATTGCCGCCATTTCCGACGGTACCGAAGGAGTTAATTTTTCCCGCCGTAATTGAATTTAAAGCTTTAACAGTGATGTTCCCGCCCGTATTTCCCACCGTATTCAAATCTCTAGCATTCACTGTGCCTGCTGGACCATTAAGTGCGATCGTCCCTCCATTTCCTGAATTTGAAGCAGTGACATTTCCCAACAAATTGATATTTCCCGCGCTATTTACTTGCAAGCTTTGCGCGTTAATTGTCGAGTTTGCTGTCACATCGCCAGCGTTTTTGATCGCAACATTTGCTAACTGTCTGGTAGCGCCGACGGGTGCGCTGAAAGTGATGCTGCCACTACCTGCATCCAGATTTAGGTTCCGGGCCGCATCAATACTGTCGATCGCACCGGACAAGGCAATATTCCCCCCACCCGCGATCAAGATCGCATCTTTCGTCAACCCGATCCCACCGTTAATATTGATATTGCCCTGATTAGTAGTAACATTGCCACCTAAATTAGTATTTAAGGCAGTAACATTCAAACCTGCAAGTGGCGTTGTTTTTCCGATATCTCCTTGCAGCAGCACATTGCCTTTAGTAGCATTGATGTTCAAGCGCTGATTGCCGTCGATCGCACCTGCAATACTAACATTACCCTCGCCACTATTGAGAGCGACATCACTGCCGAGTTGGACTTTGCCGTTAAGAGTAAGACTGCTGTTGTCTTTTCCGGTAATATTTGCGTTCAGTGCGATCGTACCAGTTCCCGTTTGAATAGTGACCGGAGCCGAAAAAGTTAGATTATTAGGAATAGTAATATTGCCGCTGCCATTCCATCGCCCGATCTCGATCGAGCTAAATCCCTTTTGAATCAAATTAATTTCCGATGCCGTCAAATCAAAAGCGCTAGTATTGTTGTCAGTGCCGCCAACCACAATATTTTGTCCTGCCTTTGCAGGTTGCAGCGTTAGCGCGCCCGTACCAGAAACCTTACCGGAAAAATCTATTTCACCTGCTGTTAAAGTCAGGGGGTTACTTCCTGCCGATAAAGTCGAACCGAAAGCAATAGTTGCATCTCCCAGCGTAAAACTTACAGGAGATTTCAAGGTCACCGGGCCGTTAAAACTGATGCGATCATTGGTGGTAGCGATATTTCCGCTCAGGGCAACATTTCCCGCGCCTTTTTGAATAAATGCACCGTCTAAATTCAGGTTTTGCTCAATATTGAGATTAACCTGATTGGTAATTGTGAGCGTGCCGTCATTGGTGGTTGTGACAATTCCTTTGAGATTAACATTGTCAGCAGCAATACCGAGATTGCCAGCTACGTCAACAGTCTTGTTGAAAGTAACGCCACTACCTTTGAGAATGGGATTGTTGGCAATTGTAACTGCATCTACATAAGTTTGACTGCCGGTTGTGGTGACATTGCCACCTAAAGATATCTTGCTGTTTGCAGTTAAACTTGTGAGAGGAGTTGTTTCGCCGATCGCACTTTTGAAGGTAACATTACCGCTACCGCCATTCACAGTCAAATCGCTGGTGCCGTCCACAGTATTATTGAAAGTAACGCCACTACCGGAAAGAATCGGATTGTTGGCAATCGTGACAGCATCTCCATAGGTTTGAGGGCCGGTTGTAGTGACATTGCCCTTGACTTGAGTTGTGCCGCCGGAATTGGTGGTGACGCTGGCAGAATTGACTGTTTGATTGAATGCGGTTGTTCCTGTAGAATTAGCTGTTAATTTGCCGATCGCGCTTGCAGCCCCAACTGCACTTTTGAATGTAATATTACCGCTACCGCCATTCACAGTCAAATCGCTGGTGCCGTCCACAGTATTATTGAAAGTAACGCCACTACCGGAAAGAATCGGATTGTTGGCAATCGTGACAGCATCTCCATA
>NZ_JAUBUN010000069.1:0-10530 GCF_036702665.1 Microcoleus sp. Aus8_D2 | reverse complement strand
TTATTGAAAGTAACGCCACTACCGGAAAGAATCGGATTGTTGGCAATCGTGACAGCATCTCCATAGGTTTGAGGGCCGATTGTAGTGACATTTCCCTTGACTTGAGTTGTGCCGCCTGCATCTGTAGTCAAACTCGCGGCGTTGACTGTTTGATTAAATGCAGTTGTTCCTGTAGAATTAGCTGTTAATTTGCCGATCCGGTTGTTGAGGCTGCCGATCGCACTACTGAATGTCACATTACCAGTACCCCCATCCACAGTCAAATCGCTGCCACTGTTACTAAGGTTAATAGTATTATTGAAAGCAATCCCGTTGCCTGTGAAAATCGGATTTATGTTGGTAATTGTAACTGCATCTCCGTAGGTTTGAGGGCCAGTAGTTGTCACATTGCCATTGAGTGTAGTTGTGCCGCCTGCATCTGTAGTCAAACTCGCAGCGTTGACTGTTTGATTGAATGCGGTTGTTCCTGTTGAATTAGCTGTTAATTTGCCCGCACTTACAGCCCCAACTGCACCATTGAATGTAATATTGCCCGTACCTGCCGTTAAACTCAGGTCTTTAGTTCCCGTCTGTGCGCCGTTGACGGTTTGGTTAAACAGAATATTTCCTGCACCTGCACCTGTGCTGACAGAAGCATTATTTTGGACGAGTACAGGACTTTTGAAAGTGATATCTTGACCGCTGGTAGCAACACCTGCGTTGAGTGTTGTCGCGCCATTAAAAACGATCGAAGCATTATCTTTTCCGGTGAGGGGTAAATTAACAACGATCGCACCCCCGGGAGATTGAACAGTCACCGGATCTTGGAAACTATGAGCTCTGTCAAAGGTAATCGTACCAGTGCCGTCTGGCCTGCCGATCGCGATCGAACTAAATCCATCTTGCAGGGCATCTTGAAACGGCTTTCCCACATAAATAGTATTCGGATCGACAGGATTAGCTACTCCATTTATGAACCGAATATTACCGCTTGCATCAAACGGTTGCAGAGAAAAAGTACCCGTACCTTGAACAGAATCAGCAGGCCCACTGCTAAAGTTAGCTTCTTTCCCAATTAACACAATATTTCCCGTGCCGGCATTTATTCGATCCACACTAACACTCTTAAAAGCTTTGAGAGTGATATCTCCCCCCGAAGCACTCGTGTTAACTGCTCCTGATGTTGTAATATTGCCATTATTGCTCGTAAGCGCGATCGCCCGTCCAGGATTTGTAATATTGCTTGTAGTAAGATCGCCTGTAGTGGTAATGTTGATAGCGCCAGTGCTCGTAATATTGGCAGCTTGATTTACTCCAAGTGCAGCCAAGGGAGTAGCACCACCGACAGGCCCGCTTAACTTGATAGTAGCAGTGCCAGCAGTAATATTTAATTGTTTGTTGCCGTCAACTTTGCCACCAAAGGTAATATCCGCACCGCTGCTGACGTTGGGAGTTTTTTGAGTGTTGAGAGTAACATCATTACCGAGGAGAACATTGCCGAGAAACGAGATACTCCCGTCAGCAGTAGTAATGTTTTTATTCAGTTGTGTTGCTCCCTTCAGCGTCACTGTAGCGCTGCCTGTGGCGGCAATTGGGCCGTTGACGGCGATCGCGCCACCGCTATTTGGAGATTCAATGGTGACCGGCAATTTAAAAATAAAACCAGCGGGGTCAATGGCGATCGTACCACTCCCGTCCGCCCGCCCGATAATCATTTGGGAAAATCCATTGAAAGCTGCGAGTTCAGTAGTGCTGAGATTCAAATCATTAGAATTACCGGCAGTGCCAACAGTAATACCTAAACTCGGAGTCAGAGGTTGTAACAGAATAGTACCGTTGCCTTTGACTTGAGACGTGCCTAACAGCGTAATTGCATCACTGGTCAAAGTAACATCATTGCCACTTCCCGCAGTCAGGTTAATGTTGCTATTATTCAGGTTAATTTCATTCGCGCCGCTTGGCGCATTACCAGTCAGAGCAACATTTCCCACCGTCGATTGTAGCGAGCTATTATTCAGATAA
This sequence comes from Microcoleus sp. Aus8_D2, assembly GCF_036702665.1. Lineage (NCBI taxonomy): Bacteria > Bacillati > Cyanobacteriota > Cyanophyceae > Oscillatoriales > Microcoleaceae > Microcoleus > Microcoleus sp. Aus8_D2. The sequence continues at coordinate 8,529 of NZ_JAUBUN010000069.1, read as the reverse complement.
ATTGCAGCCGAACCGATTGCTGCTTTACCAGTCAGATCGATATTTTCGTTCGTCGATGCTACTGTCGCGCCATTTTCAACAGTAATGCCATAATTTGTTTTGTTGATACCAGTCCCCGCGCCTGTGCCAGTCATGGCGATATTTCCCTTGGCCGATCGCACGTTAGAATTAGCAACTGATATCCCGCTGTTATTGTTTGTGCCCGCACCAGCCGTACCGCTGAAAGTAATAGTTCCGGTTCCTGTTGATTCCACTAATGAGTCATTGGTAATTGGTACCTCTGAGGACGTGTTTTCCATGCGAATACCGTAGTTATTGGTTCCAGTGCCTGCGCCTGTCCCTGTGAGGCTGATGTTTCCATCGAGCGATCGCACTTTGCTGGCATTAATCAATATGCCGGAGTTGTTGTTTTTTCCAGCACTGCCGGTACCGTTGAAAGTAATAGTTCCGATGCCTTTTGATTCCACTAATGCCACGTTGTTGAGGGAAATACCGTAGTTATTGTTTCCCGTCCCGCCGCCTTTCCCTGTGAGGCTGATATTTCCATTCTGCGATCGAACTATGCTGGCGTTATCAACAGATATCCCCACACCGTTATTTATTCCGTTACCGCCCGTACCAGTCAGGCTGACTTGTCCTGTCCCCGTTGATTCCACCACGACTTTTTTGTCTATCTGGATGCCGTATCCAGATCCGCTGCCGTTACCAGTCAGCGTAATATCACCATTTACCGAACTGATCGCAGGCCCACCGCTCAAAAGTATCCCGGAACTATTGAAGTTAGTGCTGCCATTTCCGGTGAGGGTAATTTTTCCCGTTCCAGTCGTTGTTAAAGTAGGTGTTAAATTAGGTGTAGTGCTGGAGGAATTTATCGTAATACCAACACTTCCGGTGTTTTCTGTGGCACTTGACGTGTTTCCTGCACTACCGTTGAGGTCAATGTTCCCACCACCAGCATTAATTGTGCCACCGCTAATAGCGATTCCAAATCCGCCGCCAACATTCCCGCGACCACTACCCGTAAAATTGCCACCATTTGTATTAATCGCACCGGTGATGCTGAGATTACCACCTGTGAGATTATCAGCATCTGCATTGAGGGTGATATTGCCTCCCTGAGTTGTGATATTGTTGTTAACAAATATGCTGTTATTAGCATTCAGAGTCAGAGAATTACTATTAGCCCAAGCAATCGGAGCGCTAACTGTAATATTACCCGCACTCGCAGCAAGCGACGCAGTAGAAATAGTGACATTACCTAAACCCAGTTGCGTTTGCAGCGTCCCGTTATTGATTGTAGAAGTAAGCCCAGCCGGAGCAAATACTCCTGCCCCGAAGCCACCGCCTGCATCCGCACCGGTGCTAATAGTAATATTAGTAGGATCTAACAATAAATTTCCAGCAATCCCAAAAGTCGATCGCAAATCCACCAATCCAGCGAAATCCAGCGATTGTTTTCCCGATACCTCCACAAACCCACCATTCCCCGAAAACAAGCCACCTCGGGCAGTAATATTGCCATTAAAGCGAGTAGTTTCATCAGCCCAAACAATCACCCGCCCGCCATTCCCGCTACCAATCGCATCAGCATTAATTGTCGAGTCAGCGCTGACAAACGTCCGCACAGCATTCGGTACAGCCCCCAAACCCTGATAATCTCCACCAATCAGTACATTCCCGCCGCCGTTAGTACCCGAAGCATCGATGTTAGCCGCGATCGCGCCTACGCGATCGCCTAAAATGTTAACATTACCCCCAGTATTGCCCGAGACATTGATACTGCCGCTGGCGATCGCAGTTCCCGGAGCTAAAGGCACAGCCACATTCCCCGTCAGCACCACATCCCCATTAGGATTTACCGTCAACTGAGTTGCCTGTTCGGCACCTTTACCAGTCAGCAACTCGGGTAAAGAAAGCACAGGCTGCGTCCAATTATTTGGCAGCGATCCCCCAGTTGCTGTCGGTTGAACATCCAAGCTCAATAAATTTCCCGCTTGAGAAATCCGCACCATATTTTGACCCGGTACAGCCGCAATCAGAACACTACCTCCCGGCGCAGTTAGCTGGCCAGTATTGACAACCGTACCCCCTGTCAAACTTAAACTTTGACCGGGCGCCACGGTCAAATTTCCGGCATTCACAATGCTTCCCGATTGCAGGTTAGTAAAGGCAAAACTGTTGGGATTTCCGATTAAAGTTGCCCAATTGTTATTGCCGAGCGCACTAAACCACTGATTGTTCCCAAAACCAATACCGATCGCCGCCGTGGCGTTAAAAGAACCAGGCACGTTGAGACTAGCACTGTTGCCGAAAATTATCCCAGCCGGATTCATCAAAAACAAATTTGAATTGCCGCCTGTCACTTGAATTAAGCCGTTGATTAAAGAAGGATTTCCCCCGTTTATTCGTCCTAAAATATTTTGAATGTGGGGATTTGTCAAAAAGTTGGCGGTTTGACCTTCGCCCAGATTAAACTGAGTAAAACTGTGAAAAAGATTAGCTCGGTCTCCGCCTACTGAACCCCCGGTAATGTCGTAGCGGTTGCCGTTGGGTGTCACAACTGTGTTGGTGCCGTCGGGCGCTGGGGCGATGGGTTGTGCGGAAGCTGAGCCTGCTGCTACAAGCCAGCCAACTATGAATAACCATCCGAGTAAAGGTAGTCTGTTGGCTGTCATTGTGTTTAAAGGTTGTGCTTAAAGCGCGATCTTATTTATCTATTCCTAGTCTTACTCCTCAAAATTCCTCATGTCAATAGCATCGGCATATTTTTCCGGAATAATTGAGAGGGAAGCCGCCGGAAATGTATGTGTTTAATTACTAAAATTTATACAGAAAAAGTTTTTTTTTACGATGACTCAGGCGCGGGCGATCGGGCGATGAAACGAGAGTTTCTCGTTTCCACTTTCACAAATTCCCTGACGCAATCACCTTAAGAAACCTAGTTGATGGGTTTGGGACTGGCGAAAATATGGGGCCCAACGCCAGAGTTAGGGGTTCAACAACCCAGAGGATTAGTCAAAAATGCGTAAGTACCGATCGCCTGTTTTGCCGCTTGCTTCTAGTGGCCAACCACTCGCTCACCTCCCTACTCGCGGTCGCCGCCGTATCCTCAAAGCGGGCGAGCAGCTTGCAGCCCGCTTTCAGCAGCAACTGGACGAACAGCCGAATTTTTCTCAGAAACTTTATAATTTGTGGATGATCTTTACCAAAAATTCACAAAAGTTGACAAAAAAAAATTATATATTTTTAATGAAAGCTAATATTTGCAAGTCTTGCAGTCAACTTGAGACCGTTACCGACACGAATAAATGTAGTAGGTTGGAAATCTATACTGGGTGAAAATCTTGCTGTGACAGATGAAAGTAATGTGGCACTTGCAGTGTCAGTGAAAACTCTTAGAACAAGCACTCGTTTACTCAAAAACACACCTAAGTGATATCGGTCTGTAGATTCACTGTTGTAGAGTCTCTTTTGTCGGTTTGACGATCGTCCTCAATATCCAAGGCTGGCGATCGTCTATTCCCGTCACAGCAAGATGGGATGTCCCACCTTACTAACTAACAATACTGGAGGAATCAGGGTTATGACTACCTTAACGCTAGTCAAAAAAACATCTTTTACAGTCGCCAGCTTGGCAACTACAATCTTGCTCAGCATCTGCACGCCCGCCCGAGCTTTCATGTTTGGCACCAGCGGCATCCAGTTCGATCGAGATACAAGCATAAACTTTACATTCGACCAATCTCACGGCAGTTACCAGTCCAGCTTGTGGGTAGCCCAAGCTCAGACAGGAGTCAATGGCTACAGCAACATCACTCGACTGTTTTACGAGATTAAACCCTCAGATAACGGCAGCGCCGATCAATGGAAGGGAAGCTTCGGCAACGCAGTCACCTCAAGCAACGGCTCCGCCACCCAAAGCTTCACATTTTTGCAGGATCAAATTTATGCCCTGCTGCTGTGGAGCGACAGCGGCAGCGGCAAACAATTCGAGCAGTACGCCTCCAGCAGCAGCTTCATGAACAGCCCCGAATGGTGGGGGGCCCTCAGCCAGTTCCGGAGAGATGACTGTACGGTGGGGGGCTGTCAGCAAGCTGTATTTGGCGACTTTCAGCTCGACTACGGCTCCAGTGACTCATTTACAAATATCAACGGCGGTAAAGGCCCAGAGCAATATTCATCACTCACAATGGCCCAACTGGCTCAGGGCACAAAAATCTCTTTCGACGATGCCGGAGGAGGAAACGACCGCGACTTCCAAGACTTCAGCGTGTCGGCCGAGTTGGCCCCCGAGCCTGTGACAGTGTTCGGCACTATGCTGGGGATCGGGGCTTTGGCTGCCGCTCGCGGGAAAAAAAAGCGACAGCAGCAACCAGAAAAATGACTCTTAAGCATCCCCATACAAATCTAAATAGTGCGTCTGTTCAGTGGTACTCTGAGAAATAGCATTTCTAAATGTTAAGACTTTTTCCACCACGGGAAAAATAGCATCCTAACAAAGGCACTATTCATGGTATCCACTGCAACAAAAACGAACGTAGGCTACATCACCCAAATCATCGGGCCAGTTGTAGACGTAAAATTCCCAGGCGGCAAACTGCCCCAAATCTATAACGCTCTCACGATTTCCGGCAAAAACGAAGCAGGTCAAGACGTTTCCGTTACCTGCGAAGTTCAGCAACTGCTCGGAGACAGCCAAGTGCGCGCAGTTTCCATGAGCACCACCGACGGTTTGGTGCGCGGCATGGAAGTAGTAGATACAGGAGAATCGATCCAAGTTCCGGTCGGCATCCCAACTCTCGGCCGTATTTTTAACGTCATCGGCGAACCCGTAGACAACCTCGGCCCGGTCAATACTTCCGAAAGTATGCCCATCCACCGCAACCCACCGGCTTTCACCGAACTGGAAACCAAGCCTTCGGTGTTTGAAACTGGGATCAAGGTCATCGACCTCCTGGCCCCCTACCGTCGCGGTGGCAAAATCGGTTTGTTCGGCGGCGCAGGCGTCGGCAAAACCGTAATTATGATGGAACTCGTGAACAACATCGCGAAGGCTCACGGCGGCGTGTCCGTGTTCGGCGGTGTGGGCGAGCGCACCCGTGAAGGTAATGACCTTTACAAGGAAATGATCGAATCTGGGGTTATTAACGAAGAAGACCGCAGCAAATCGAAAATTGCCCTAGTATACGGTCAAATGAACGAGCCACCTGGTGCTCGGATGCGCGTGGGCCTGTCGGCTCTGGCGATGGCGGAATACTTCCGCGATGTCAGCAAGCAAGACGTGCTTCTGTTCATTGATAACATCTTCCGGTTCGTACAAGCTGGTTCTGAAGTATCCGCTCTGTTGGGTCGGATGCCTTCGGCTGTGGGATATCAGCCGACTCTCGGTACAGACATGGGCGACTTGCAGGAACGGATTACTTCAACTACCGAAGGTTCGATTACTTCGGTACAAGCTGTGTACGTACCTGCGGATGACTTGACTGACCCCGCTCCAGCTACAACTTTTGCTCACTTAGACGCTACAACTGTGTTGTCTCGCGGTTTGGCTGCGAAGGGTATTTATCCGGCTGTTGACCCGCTGGATTCTACTTCTACAATGTTGCAAGTTAGCGTTGTCGGTGAAGAGCACTATGGTGTTGCTCGTCAAGTGCAGTCTACTCTGCAACGCTACAAGGAATTGCAAGATATTATTGCGATTTTGGGTTTGGACGAGCTGTCTGAAGATGACCGCTTGACTGTTTCTCGCGCTCGCAAAATTGAACGGTTCTTGTCTCAACCGTTCTTTGTGGCAGAAGTATTCACAGGTTCCCCCGGTAAGTACGTCAAGCTGGCAGATACCATTAAGGGCTTCCAAATGATTTTGGCTGGCGAACTTGATGAGTTACCTGAACAAGCTTTCTATTTGGTTGGCGATATCAGTGAGGCGATCGCCAAAGCTGAAAAAATGAAGGCTGACGCTAAGTAATTTTAGTAATTGGTCATTGGTCATTTTACCCGCTCGCGAAGTCGAAGGGTGGTCATTGGTCATTGGTCATTTTACCCGCTCGCGAAGTCGAAGGGTGGTCATCAGTCATTGGTCATTTTACCCGCTCGCGAAGTCGAAGGGTGGTCATTGGTCATTAGTCATTAGTTAACAACTAACAACTAATGACTAACAACTAATGACTAATGACTGTTGACTAATGACTGTTGACTAATGACTGTTGACTAATGACTGTTGACTAATGACTGTTGACTAATGACTGTTGACTAATGACTGAGGACAATTTATGACATTAACTGTGCGCGTAGTTGCCCCAGACAAAACTGTTTGGGATTCTAATGCTGAAGAAGTAATTCTGCCGAGCACCACAGGCCAATTGGGTATCTTGAGCGGTCACGCTCCGATGTTGACGGCTTTGGATACTGGAGTGATGCGCGTCCGTCCTGGTAAGGAATGGGTGTCGATTGCTCTGATGGGCGGCTTTGCAGAAATCGAAGACAACGAAGTTACTATTCTTGTCAACGGCGCTGAAAAAGGCGAAACGATTGATAAAGAAGCTGCTCGTACTGCTTACACCGAAGCAGAAGCTCGTTTGGAAAAGGCTGCTAGCGGCACTTTGCAAGAGCAAATTCAAGCTAAGCAAGCAATTAAACGCGCGAGAGCTCGTTTTCAAGCAGCCGGCGGCACGATTTAGTCATCAGGGTAGATACAAGGTGCTTTTGTATTTCTGGTTTGTATCCAAGTCTCGATCCCCCCTAACCCCCCTTAACAAGGGGGGGACAAGAGTATTCTCAAAGTCCCCCTTGTTAAGGGGGATTTAGGGGGATCTAGACTCAGGGCTCAACGAGATTTCTGAACGGTTTTAGACTTCAGTTGAAACCTATGAACATTGTTGTATTCCTACTGTGAGTGCTAAACTCCGGCCTCGGACAATAGAAATTGCATTGTTTCCCAAGATAGCCCCTGCTGAAGATAGCGGGGGTTATTTGGATTGTAGGGACTCTCCAGCCGATCGACACTAAGAATCTTTGCTCCCTCCGGCAAAACTGGAACGTCTGGATCGCTCGCGGTCGATCGCACCAGGGAGCTAGAAAAGCCTTTAAAAATGGCAATTTCGTCGAATTCGCCGTCAATTTCGGCCTTGACGATTAAAACTTCGCGCGATCGTGCGATCGTGTATTGTTCCAAGCGGCGAGCAATAGAGTCAGCCATAGCAAATATCACTTTCCTGAAATCTGCTATAATATAGCTTAATTTTGTGGCTAATTTCAGGAACCGCCAGCCTAATTTATATATTTAATTATACCTTTTTTAACACCTGGAAGTAAGCGGAAATAATATAAGTCCTGTCAAAAAAATCTGGAAGATATTACTCCTGCACAAGCTACTTGGACGATATTTTATGAGCCACAGAAAGACTAGGTTTAAATTATCGTTTTCAACTCTAAATATTATTATACGGCGTTTTACGTGGGGATATTTTCTGCTATTTATGCTAGTTTTTTGCTTGAGTTTAGCTGTAGCAAGTTGCAACTCAGAGCTGATCGATAACTTTACAGCAAAAACCAAAAATCCCTACTCAAACTTAACAAAAGTTCTAAGAATCGGCCATCAGCCTTTCGGAGCGCTGTTTTATCTCAAAGCTAAAGGCTCTTTGGAAACCCGTTTAGCAAAAATGGGGTGGTCTGTAGAATGGACGGAATTTGTCGCCGGGCCGCCAATTTTAGCAGCAATAGGACAAGGAAAAATCGATCTGGGTTATGCAGGAGTTGCGCCGCCAATTTTTGCCCAATCAGAGGGCGTACCTTTCGTTTATATTGCTAATGATTCAGCTTTACCTGGAAGCATTGGTATCATAGTTCCTCAAAATTCTCCGATTCGGACTCTGGCGGATCTCAAAGGCAAGAAAATAGCAGCAACTCAGAAAACCGCAGGTCACTATTTGTTAATTCGGGCGTTAACTCAAGGCGGCTTGCAGTTAGAAGATGCCGAATTCGTCGATTTATCTCCGCCAAAAGCTCAGGAAGCATTTCTGAGAGGCGAGGTAGATGCTTGGGCGATTTGGCAGCCGTTTTTAGCTAAGTTACAGGAAACTATGCCTGTTCATTTCTTGACTGAGAGCGAGGGGCTGATCAATGACAGAAACTTCTATTTGGCAAGTCGCTCTTTTGCTACCGACTTTCCTGATATTGTTAAAACAGTGATGGGAGAAACGCGACAGATGGGTGCTTGGATAACTAAGAATCCCGAACGCTCAGCGGAATTTATCAGCGCTAGAACGGGAATGAAAAAAACAACAGCTAGAATATTAACTAAAAGCCGCAGCTACAATTTGCTGCCAATTCAAGACAGGGCTGTTGAAGAACAGCAGCGCATTGCTGAAATTTTCTTTAGGTTGGGACTCCTTCCCGATCGCATTTGGATTCAAGATCTTATCTGGAAACAAAAATTAGATTTATAGGAGAAGTCATCAGTCATCAGTCATCAGTCATCAGTCATCAGTCATCAGTCATCAGTCATCAGTCATCAGTCATCAGTCATCA
>NZ_JAUBUN010000068.1:4434-29784 GCF_036702665.1 Microcoleus sp. Aus8_D2 | reverse complement strand
AGAGAGTTTATACGGTCGCTCACTAAGAAAAAGCCGTCCTAGAAGGACGGGGCTTTAGACCCAATAATTTCGGTAAAGAGTATGGGTACGTTCAGGGCTTGACAGTTGCTAACCTCAGAGATTTGGTATATAGCAATAAAACGCTTGCTGAAATCCAAGGCTTGATAGAAAAACTTAAACAAAAAATAAATGGTTAAGAGACACGAACTGATTTTTACGATGGATTTAGCGGAAAACTCGGATTTGATATATGGAAACCTGCAATTGATTTATCCCCGCGGCGAAGCGATAGATTATATTGCTACTTCCGGTTGTGCCAACTGGCAGCGACCGGGCGACGAATGGATGCGAGGCAAAGGCCCAATTCCAGCGGGTGAATATGAAATCCCCAGCGAGCCCTACTATCTCGAAACTCGCGGCGTAGAGGGGGATTTTTTCCACATCACCCCTGACCCTGTAGTATCCGATAAGGGCGTTCGAGCCGAGCTAGGCTTGCACTTTGACGCTAATTATCCCGGGAGTGCCGGATGCGTGGTGATCAAAAATCAAGAAGGATGGCGGGGTTTTTGCGATCGGATGGCGTCGATTGCCGGTGAGGTGAAGTTTCTGCCTCTGACGGTTCGCTACACGTAAACTCCATTAAAGGCGATCGGCTCGGGGCGATCGCCAAACTAGGGGTTGAGTACATCCCGTTGCAAATGGCTTGTTTTTAAATTGGGGATTCTGCGTAGCAATTCTTAACGCCAGCGACATATTTCCGGGGCCGAGAGCTTGGTAAACTGGAGGGCGTGGAAATTTCAGCAGCTTTGACCTGGATGCCACAAAAAGCGCCAAAGTGCGCCGCACAGCGCTGGTCGGAGATACAAGGGCGATCGCCCGCAGTAGCCGACACCTGAACCAAGCGAGCAATTATAAGCAAAAAATCCAATAAACATATGGTAGATTCCCTCAAAAAACCCGCTTTTGCCGAACAGCAAGAAGGGAAAACCCCAGCCAAAGAAACTATTCTCACACCGAGATTTTACACAACAGACTTTGACGAGATGGCCAAAATGGACATCTCGGTAAACGAAGCCGAACTCGAAGCAATTATCAAAGAGTTCCGCGTTGACTACAACAAAACCCACTTCGTGCGAGATGCCGAGTTCGATCAATCTTGGGAACACATCGACGGCGAAAAGCGCAAGTTATTCATTGAATTCCTCGAACGCTCTTGCACCGCTGAGTTTTCCGGCTTCTTGCTCTACAAAGAATTGGCACGCAAGCTCAAGGACAAAAATCCGGTACTCGCCGAAGGTTTCTTGCTGATGTCTCGCGACGAAGCGCGGCACGCCGGATTCCTCAACAAAGCGCTGTCGGACTTTGGTTTGTCCCTAGATTTGGGTTTCTTGACAAAGAGCCGCAGTTACACATTCTTTAAGCCCAAGTTTATTTTCTACGCCACTTACTTATCCGAAAAAATCGGTTATTGGCGCTACATCACGATTTACCAGCACTTGAAAGCCCATCCTGAAGACCAGATTTATCCGATTTTCCGCTTCTTTGAAAATTGGTGCCAGGATGAAAACCGCCACGGAGATTTCTTTGATGCGGTGATGAGAGCTCAGCCTCAGATGCTGAATGATTGGCGTGCTAAGCTGTGGTGCCGTTTCTTCTTGCTATCGGTATTCGCCACGATGTATCTCAATGATATCCAGCGCGGTGGTTTTTATCGATCGCTCGGACTCGATGCTCGCGAATACGACATTGAAGTGATCAAAAAGACCAACGAAACCGCAGGCCGCGTCTTCCCCGTCATGCTAGACGTGAACAATCCAGAATTCTATGAACGGCTGGATATTTGCCTCAAGAACAATCAGAAGTTGACCGAGATTGTGGCTTCTGAAACTCCGAAAGTCTTGCAATTGTTCCAAAAATTGCCTCTGTATTTGTCCAACGCTTGGCAGTTGGTGAAACTGTACTTCATGAAGACGATCGAATCGCCTTCTGTTGAGGGTGCAGTCCGTTAATTTTTGATTTTTCATCCTCTGTTACGGCGGTTCTGCGGAAGCGGATCCGCTTTTTTTGGGTATGATGTTATACCAATTATGAAAAATATTGCTACATACAAATTAGAGAGTCTCATCTGTAGGGAAACGGCATTGCCGTGTCCGACCAAGAGTTATGTCTGTCGGACAGATAATTTGTATGACATTAATAATTGTAGCAATACTTTTTCCAATTGGTATTAGTGGGATAGGACTTACGCCGAAATTGTCAACTAACGACAGGTGTCAAATTGTCATAACTGGTTTTTCATAAATCGGACTTACGCACGAGGGGTCAGAAACCGGGTTTTTTACGAAAATCCTTCGTTATAATCCGAAGATTAGGTAAAAACCCGGTTTCGAGGAGTCACAAATGCGTCCAAGACTGATAAAATTTATCGCCATTCACCCTGAAGCGTAAAAGCCGCCCAATAATAGGGAGACTGCCATTTTTTATCCTGCATCATTTCCATCTGCGCCGCCCTCAAAGCTGCGGCTGGTGCTAACTTTTCTTGCAGCATTTTCCGATAAAACTTTTGCATCAAAAGAGCCGTACCTTCATCGTCTACACTCCACAAACTTACCGCCACCCGCTGAGCGCCCGCATACATAAAACCCCTCGTTAATCCGACCATGCCTTCGCCTTTAATATTCTGTCCCATTCCGGTTTGACAAGCACTCAAAACTACTAAATTTGCTGCTAGTTTCAAGTAAAAAATATCGGTGAGACGCAAGAAGCCATTGACAGGATTCCCCTTGTCATCTACCATCGACATCAGAATGCCTGACAGTTCGGGATTTTCACTGTTTGCCATGCCGTGGGTGGCAAAGTGCACTATTTGGTAATTGGCTAAATTGCGATCGGTGGCGGTAGCGCGACTGGCTGCAAAATCAAAGCTTTCAACTCCAGAAGCGGTCGGAAGTAACGCGAAAATTATCTTGGCTTCGTCGCGGGTAAAGGGGAGGCGTTTGGGCGGCCATGCCATACTAGAACTACGGAGCGATCGATTTAATCCGAGGTTTTTTGATTCTAACTTTTCGGTGGTGGCTGGAGTAATTTGTCCTTTGATTCTTTCATCGGTCGGACTGAAGACTGGATCGGCTAAAATTGCTAAAGTGCGATCGGGCGGTTTTCGGTCTGCGTAATTTTGCCGCAGAATGGCAAGAGTTGAAACGGAAGGCAGGGTAATAATTTCATGTTGGGCGATCAAGGGAAGATTGGCATTTTCTCCGGTTTTTTGTGGCATAGTTAATGCTGCAAAAGGGGTATAGTGCAGCACGCCGTCGGGAACAATTAACAGGCGTTTTTGTCCTAATTGGGCGGCGGCGGGTTGTAGAATTAATTGACTCAAAGCTGTACTCGTTTCGGCAACTCTTTGGGGAATATTTCTGGAGCGGGCATCGGTTGTGGTGTCTCGGAAATTTTTGGCTGCTGTTTCGATGTCGGCGCGTTTTGGCAGTTCGTAGCTGGTGAGTTCTTTTGAGGTGACAACCCATAAATAACTGCGGTCTTCGCCGAGGGAATACTGCAATAAAATTGTGTTTTCATCGAGGATCTGTTTTTGAATTTGGGCGAGGGTTAAAGGTTGGGGTTGGGTGAGGGCGGCGTAGCGGGGGCTAGCGCTGCGAATTTGAGTTTGGTTCTGCTGGTATTCTTGCAGTAAAACGAGGCGCTGTTTGTCGATTTCTGCGACTTGAGCTTGGTTGGGGCTGGGGCTGCTGACTAATTGGATGCGGCGCTGTTCAATGGTATCGAGTTGCTGTTGCAAGCGCTGTTCTTGTTGCAGCAATTCGGGCGCAACGCCTTCACGAATGTTGCTATTAGATTCTTTGAGGAGTTCGAGGAGGCTGCGGGCCCTCGAACGTTCGCTGGCTTCTAAGGCTTTGGTATCATAACCAGATTTGGGATTTGTTTTGTGCAGCTGCATTAACAGGTCTATGTAGAATTCGTAGTAGTCCTGTACAGTGGCAAAGTATGAGGTGCGGAGTTCTGGGCTGGCAATTTTGGTGCGGAGGTTTTCGATTATTTTGATAGAAGCTTCAATGTTTGTGAGGGCTTCGGTAAAATTGCCGAGATCGCGTTTGGCAAAAGCAATGTTGTAAAATGTGAGAGCTTCCAAGGAAGGGTTGCCAACTGCGCGACTCAGGGAAAGGGACTGGTTGTGATACTCTAGCGCTTTCTGCTTTTCTCCCAAAGCTGAGTAGACATTACCGATGTTGTTGAGGGTGACGGCTTCCTGTCTGCGATCGCCGGTTACTTGTCTTAGGGGAAGGGACTGGTTGTAATACTCTAGCGCTTTCTGATTTTCTCCCAAATCTGAGTAGACTAAGCCGATGTTGTTGAGAGTGGTAGCTTCTCCACCGCGATCGCCCATAGCGCGGAATAGGGTAAGAGCTCGATCGAAATGTTCTTTTGCTTTCTGTTTTTCTCCCAAGTCTTTGTACGCTAAGCCGATGTTGTTGAGGGTGGTAGCTTCTACAGTGCGATCGCCCTCCAATGCGCGCGTGTTTGGGGATATATTTAATATGTTGCTGAGGGGAATTGGTTGTCCGGGGCGATCGCCCAAAGATGTATCACTATTGGCGGGTATATTCAAGAGGTTGTTGAGGTTGATGGCTGCTCCAGGGCGATCGCTCATTTCCCGAATCAGCGAAAGGACTTGGTTGTAGTAGTCGAGAGCTTGCTGTTTCTCTCCCAAAGCATAGTATACAGAGCCGATGTTGTTGAGGGTGATGGCTGCTCCAGGGCGAGCGGCTAAAATCTGGCTGATGGAAACCGATTCTTTGTAGTAGTCTAGGGCTTGCTGTCTTTCTCCCAATCTATTAGCAATCAAACCCATTTGATTCAGTATATCGCCTTCCTCCTCCGACTTGCCAAGCCTTTGATAAAGCAAGCGTGCTGCATCAAATTTTTGCAACGCTGCTCGGTAAGATTCTGCTGTTCCCTGAGTAAAAAGTCGCCGAGCTTCCTGAATCAATCGCTCGGATTCATCCGTTTGCTGGTTTAATAGTTGTTGGTTTTTCTCAAGTAGTCGATCGGCTTCACCATCCGGGATTTTATTCCCACGTAGATCGAGGCTTTTCAGATTAGTCAATCCTGATAAAGGTGTCACATCTGCGATTTGATTTTTACTGAGATCGAGGTCTCTCAGATTAGTCAGCCCCGCTAAAGATTTGACATCTGCGATTTGATTTTGACTGAGGTTCAGGCTTCTCAGATTAGTCAATCTCGTTAAAGGTTTGATATCTAAAATTTGATTGGATTCGCTGCTCAGCAATTGAATATTGCTCAATCCAGATAAGGGTTTCAACTCCTCGATTTTATTGTTTCCCAGATACAGAAAAATTAAATTAGTCATTCTGGATAATGGTGACACATCTCCAATTTGATTGGAGGCGATGGAAAAACTTACCAGATTTGTCAATTTCGATAGCGGCGCTGCATCGGCGATGCGATTAGATTCTAGGAAAAGCTCTGTCAGATTAGTCAGTCCCGATAAAGGTTTAACATCTGAGATTTGATTTAAATTGAGGGTGAGTTTTTTCAGATTCCTTAATTCAGATAACGGTTGCAAATCTGTTGTTTTATTTCCACTCAAGTTCAGTGTTTGTAAATTAGTTAATCTTGATAGCTGTTTGAGATCGACTATTTGATTGCGAATCAGGTAAAGATGTGTCAGATTTGTTAAATTTGCCAATGGTTCTAGATTGACAACTTGATTGTCATTGAGTTGAATTATTCTGAGATTTGTTAAATTTACTAAGGGTTCTAAACTTACGATTTGATTTGATTTAAGGGAAAGCTCTGTCAGATTAGCCAGGGTTTTTTGAGCGCGATCGCACTCTTGCGTCTTGGCTTTTGATAGCAACACCTCAACTGTATGTCTGGCTTCTGGCGTCAAATTCTGTTTGTTGGCGCACCAATCGCCAAAGCTTTGAAATGTCTTGGGATTTGGAGCGGCGGGAGATGCGAGCAGGATACTCGCACCTACAGCTAACCCCAAACGTCCCCCAACCCAAAAAGTGAGATTCATAAACACTCGTTTCAAAAAAGACCCGATCAACTGCTATCATAGTCGATCGCAGCTTGTCAGTCCATTTTTCTTTCCTAGGTACTATCTACTATTTTTCCGGTACAGTTTACTTTATGAAAGCGAACAAAAAACAATTCAACAAACCAATTGTGATTTTTGCCCTGGGAATGCTCGGCGTTTTCCTGATGTCGTTAACTCTGCGCTTTTGGGAACTGGAGCGATTTAACACTTTCGTGTTTGACGAGGTTTATTACGCGAAGTTTGCCAACGATTATCTCACGAAAACACCTTTTTTCAACGCTCACCCGCCTCTGAGCCAGTACATAATTGCGATCGGGATTGCGATCGGCACTCACCTCCCCTTCGGCAAAACCGCCGTCAATAGTCTGGCTGGCTCTATGCTCTCCCCTTGGGATTACCGCTGGCTGAATGCCCTCACAGGTTCCTTTATTCCCCTAGTTGTCGGAGCCCTGGCTTATCAGCTCGTTCGGCGTCGCACCTTTGCTTTTCTAGCTGCTTTGTTTATCGCCTGCGACGGTTTATTTTTAGTTGAATCTCGCTATGCACTGAACAACATTTATCTAGTTTTGTTCGGAATTTTAGGACAATTATTTATTCTGAAATCCGTAGAAGCTGAAGGCAAAAAGCGGTGGCTTTGGCTGGTGCTAGCCGGGATAGGTTTCGGTGCTTCGGCTGCTATAAAATGGAACGGCTTGTGGTTTCTCTTAGGTACGTATCTAATTTTAATCTGCGCGTGGGCGGTGCGTTTTGTCCAGGGAAACCGAGGAGATGAAGAAGCAAGTGCCGAAGTGAATTCGGCTCTAATTCCTCCCGAAAGTCCCGTACAAAAACTGACCAACCTCACTTTTATTGAAGTAGGATTGAGTCTAGCTGTGATTCCTATTTTAGTTTACAGCATCTCCTGGATTCCTCACCTGCATCTCAATCCAACTCCCAATTTTTGGCAGATGCAAACAGAAATTTTGACTTATCACCAGCGCATTAAAAGCGGGCCTGACGTACATCCTTACTGTTCCGCGTGGTACAGTTGGCCCTTGATGCTGCGCCCGATAGTCTACTTCTACAAAACTATTAGCAGCAATGCCCAACCAGATCCAGTTTTGCCACCTTTGCCGAGCGGTGTAAATCCGGTGATTTTTGACGTTCACGCAATGGGCAATCCTTTTCTTTGGTGGCTGTCAACCTTAGCTTTACTGCTAGTAATAGGAGTTTTGGTTCACCGGGTTTTAGTGTGGATGGAAACGCGCCGGGTGGCTTCGGTTGAGGCGATCGAACAGCAGCGGCCGATTTTGTTTCCCCCAACTGCCGAAATGTGGCTGGCGTTATATTTAATAGTTAACTGGGTGGCTAATTTGTTGCCTTGGGTGAAGGTGACTCGCTGCGTATTTTTGTATCATTATATGGGCTGTTCTGTGTTTGCAGCATTAGCGCTTGCTTGGTGGACGGACAGGTGGCTGCACAGCCCACAAACTCGCCTCCGAGGGATGGGAGTAACAATTATTTTTCTGGTTTTGGGTGCTTTTATTTTCTGGATGCCTCTCTATTTGGGACTGCCTTTGTCGCAGTTTGAATGGAAAATGCGGATGTGGCTGCCATCTTGGGTTTAAGTTAGAATATACAAAAATTGTGTACGATCTAGAAACCCGGTTTCTTTGTGTAAACTGGACTTACGCATCAAGCTAAAGAAACCGGGTTTTTACCAATCTGCGGGTTGAAGGAAGGATTTTTGTAAAAAACCCGGTTTCTGCTCGCCCGCGTGTCAGTCCTAATAGAAATCTTATGTTTGAAAACTCCCCACAAACCTCAGCGGAAATGGAGGCGATCGCCCGCGCACCCAATCTGGTAGAAATCAACCAAGAAATCCGCGAATTGATTATAGATTACGCCATAGCAGCGGCAATTTTGGGACTCAACCCGCTGCCGGGAACTATGACTCTGACGCTGCTAGCTGCCAGCGTGTTGCTGTTAAAAATGATGCGGGATATTGGGGCAAGATGGGGCTATCCCAAGGGTCAAGATGCGCTGGCGATCGGAGGCAATCTTTTCGGGGGTTTGGGTTCGTTTTGGGTGGCATTTATGGCTTGGGTATCGATGTATGGTTTGGGTTTGTTTGTGCCGTTTGTGGGCGGTTTTGCGCTGGCGTCGTCGCTGTTTGCGCTGACTTGGAGGGTGGGACAGGCGACGCATCTTTATTATGCTAGCGGGCGTCAAATGGATGCTGCACAACTCCGGCAAGTATTCGATGATTCTCAACCGGAAGGGGCAGCTTTGTTTGAGAGAAATATTGGAGCGATCGCATCTCAGGAGCAAGTACCAGAAAATTTGATTAAATCCCTCAGCGATGACTTGATAAATGGTAAGATAAGTCAAGAGGAGTTTGAGGAAAAAATTAAAGACATTCTTCATTAAGACCTATTACCCAAATAAAACTATGCAATTCAGCCTGGATCTAGAAAACAACCCTACAGCTTTACCAGACCACACTCAGCTACCAGAATCCGACGGCACTTTTGTGAAAAACTTTCAAGAACATCCCCAAAGCATTCTGTTAACCGATTCTATTACTCCTGTCCTCCAAAGCATTCACCCAGATGCTAATTACTGTATCGGTCAAGATAGTGGCATTTACTGGCGATTGACAGATCCGTTAGAAAAGGGTTCAGAAGCACCGGACTGGTTTTACGTTCCCAATGTCCCGCCAAGTCTTGACGGTCAATTGCGCCGTTCTTACGTGATGTGGCAAGAGTTTGTAGCACCGTTAATTGTGTTGGAGTTTGTATCGGGAAATGGTGCGGCAGAACGGGATAGAACGCCTTTGTTGCGATCGGGTCAACAGGAAACTAAGCCTGGTAAATTCTGGGTTTATGAAAATGCGATCCGTCCAGCATTTTACGGGATTTATGAAGTTACGAAGGCGAGTGTTGAAGTTTATCATTTGATAGAAAATAGGTATGAATTAATGACTGCGAACGATCGCGGTCATTTTCCAATTCCATCTTTAGGAGTGGAATTGGGCATTTGGCAAGGAATGTATCAAAATGTTGATTTACCTTGGCTGCGTTGGTGGGATAGTGACGGTAATTTGCTGTTGACTGGCTTTGAAAGAGTCGAAGAAGAACGGCAAATAGCCGAACAGGAACGGCAACGAGCCGAACAGGAACGGCAACGAGCCGATCGCACTCAACAAGAATTAGAGCAATTGCGCGCTCAATTGCGATCGGCTGGAATTGAACCCCAATTGTGATGAAAACCTTGTTGGGAGCGAATTGTATTGGTAAATAAGAAATAAAGGACGAGGTGAGAAACCGGGTTTTTTATGACAATCCTCCATTGCAGCCAGCAGATTAGATGAAAAACCCGGTTTCTTTAGTATTGATATTTAGAGTGAGTTTATGACCAAGTATATCGCAGCAAAAATCACCCGCAGACAACTGTTGCTCGGAGGATTGGCGGCCGCCTCAGCAGCTACAGCAATACCTGAATATTTGCGCCGGAAAGCCAAGGAAGATCGCCAGAAACAAGCTTTAGCTTTACTTAACGACAGAGAAGCCGATAAGATTTTCCTAAAAACCTTAGAAGCCGATGCGAAAAAAATCAATGAATCGCGAAAAATTCAAGCTTCTGTCAAGCTATCTCCGCCGCCAATTCCCTACAATCGCGAGATTTCTAAACTGCTGATTCTGTGCAGCAAGTTGGCAACGCAGCAGTACTTCAAAGGCAAAGTAGAGCCTAGCTATGACGGTAACATTAAATCGTTGCCGGCTTACACGGCTAAGCTCAAAGACTACACTTTAGTTGCGGCGATTAAAGGAGAAGAAGCTAATGTTTCAGAAGAAGTTGAGGTCGATGTTCCGCAGCGGGCGGCTTCTGCCGATCGCGAAACCGATCCGATCGGCAAAAATGTAGGTACTGCGGAAAGAGTAATAAAAAATACAGCGAAGGAGGTTGTGAAAATTAATCGCAAAATCCCAGTTTATTTTGGTTTTGTCCTCACTTCAAAAAAACACAATATTATTGTCTTTCGCGGCACGCAAAGAACTATCGAATGGGTACTCAATATCAATGCTGTCTACGCTACAAAAGAAAGTAAGGTTTTCAGTAAGTCCTACGGTAAAATTCATCCCGGTTTTTCAACGATCTACAGCAATATTGCCACTCAAACGCTGGACATTGCCAAAAAGCTGAATCCGTCGGTTCCTTGCTACGTATCGGGGCACAGTTTGGGTGCTGCGATCGCTACTTTGGCTGTGATCGACATTGTGACAAATGTTCCTCGGTTGAAAAAGCAGGTGCAGTTGTATACTTATGGCAGTCCTCGGGTGGGCGATCCGGTGTTTGCGAGGGAGCACAACCGATCGATACCCAACAGCTATCGCGTGGTAAATTTGGCGGATGCAATTACGCTGGTGCCTTTTACGGTGTTCTTTAAAACTGAATACGTGCACGTGGGTGAGGAGTGGGCGTTTTTGGCGCAAAATGGGGATGTGATGCCGAATCACGTGGTGGATACCTACAGAAGTGCGATCGACAAACAAGTCGAAACCAACAAACCTCGAACCTCCCCGAATTCCGGGTTAAAATAGATGTGATGTCAAATTAGTTATTCGAGTTCGACCTTAAACCTTGCTATCTTTAAAAAGACAGGCGATCGGATTTTTTGGGTTGTGTGGGGGCGGGTTTATTTTATTTGTTTGTTTTCCTTAAAGATGGTTGGGGAACCCGCCCCTACAGGATTTATATCTATTTAACCAGACACCTTCTAAATCACATAAAAATAGGTTTTTCATCTCCCAACTTGTGAAACAAAGCCCGATAAACTGGTTCGTCGCGTTTGAGAGTAGCAATTTCCCTTTCCGTAGCAACAGGCAGAGGATTTTCTGCCAACCATTCGCTGTTATTTGTGCGTTTAAAGCTAGGATGAGATGAAAAGCGATCGCACATTTCGACTTCTACTTCCTCAATATCCGATTGAATAAACACTTCACCGCCAATTGCGAGATAAGTCGCCAACTCGCCGACTAATTCCTGTTGTACCACCCGCCGTTTGTGGTGCTTTTTCTTGAACCACGGATCGGGAAATTGAATGCTAACTCGCTGCAAAGTACCAGGGGGAAGAGTTTCTAAAATTGGTTTCAGGGAACTATTCGCATTGCAAAACAAATAGTGCAAATTTGTCAAGCCTTTTTCGTCGCGCCAAAGATTCGCCTCGTCTACCAGAGGTTCCCGAATTTCTAATCCGAGAAAATTCCAATCAGTTTGTGCTTGCGCCATGTGCCACAAAAACCGTCCTCTGGCGCAGCCGATATCTAAATGCAGTGGCAAATTTAAGTCGCTATATATTTTACTCCAATCTGGGGGACTGGCTGATGTTTGATATCTCATCGATAGGGGATTTACGTGTTCCCGAACTCTAACTCTTGCCAATTTTGCTGTCTCCTGAATGTAATGTTTAATGGCCGATCGAGGCACACATGACTTATGCGCTCATACCAAAGAAACCGGGTTTTTACCTAATCTGCGGGTGAGTGGGAATGATTCTCCTAAAAAACCCGGTTTCTTACTCCTCCGGGGTAAGTTCTCGCAGATTAACGCGGATTCACGCAGATGAATTTAGAAATGAAAAATCGCAGTGTTATGATTTTTCATTTCTAATTATTGTATCAAGCTTCTGGTTCAATGCCTGCTGCTCTTAATTGTGCAGCTAGTCTTTGCGAGCGTTCTCGTTCTTGTTGGGCTTGCTGTTGGGCGATCGCCCTTTCTTGCCTTTCCCTTTCCACCATCTCTGCACCCCACAATAACATTTGTCCGCTTTCATCCCACCAGCGCAACCAATATCCCGTTCTTTCGGCTTTTGTGCCGTACCAAACACCTAGAAACAAGCCAACTCCTTCTATCCAATAACGATTATTTGCATCCGGCTGCTGTAATTTATAATATCCTGATGAATCCAACTGATAAACTCTTAGTGTTCCTTGCAGATCGAAGAGGGCATAGATTGGTACTCGCAATATGCGTTCATAAAAAAAGAATTTTCCAGGTGGGAAAGTTGGTTTAGCTGAATATTCATCGCCCTCAGTAGCTCCTAAAAACTCCATGACGATGGCGGGAATTTCCTCTTTTACTTCTAAGTTGGGGGTGTAAATCCGGCGAACCTCCGGGGCGGGAAGCGGTTGTACATTGCGGACATAAAACAAATCTGGCGCTTTCATAACTGTTTTGCTGTCCATTGTCGCGCAAATGCCCATATTTGGAGCAACTAATATTCCTTCTAACATTAGCACCGCAATTTCTAGGATTTCGCGCAAGGCGGCGGCGAGTATGGGTTGATCGATATTTGCGGCAGGTCTTTCCTCTAAAATGAAAGGCTCTGGCATTTTTTCCCAAATGATTTTTAAGTCGGCTGTATTGACTGTCATGGTATTTTACCTCTTGCGGAGACTGCTATTAGGGAGACGGCTGGAGTGCGGCTTGCAAGACTTCCTTATGAAAGAGCGATCGCCCTACGATAAATTTTATCCTGTCTGGCGATAGTGCGGCGCCGTTGGCATAGTGATCCATCCAGGTTTTGCTGATTAAATACGGATCTTCTGGTAATTCTGATAATAAGTATCCCGGCATATCTAACTCATCCATCAATTGGCTGACTTTCGGATCGTAGCTGAGGGCAAAGCAGCGACATTCTTCGGATGCTGCCATAATTAAACTGTGGTAGCGCATCCCGATCGCCATTTCGACTCCCCGGAACACTCCTTTCAACTTCCTCGGATCGTCTAAACTGAGGATGCGGCTCCTTTTCGGCAGCGCTTCGTGTAAATGTTTGGCAATTTCTAAGTCGTGAGAAGCTTGGAAAGGTAGCAGCAAAATTAAGGTGCGAGTGGCTTTTTGAAAGTCAATTAAAGCTTGAGTTAGGATTGACAAACGGGCTGGTGTTAGTGTAGAGTGCGATCGCAAACAAACCGCAACTCTCGGCGACGGTAAATCCCACAAGCCGGAGACGGGGGAATTTTCTAAAGCCCACACGGGATCGGGCGCTAAAGTAAAGGGAATTTGCCAATCTGCAAGTATGGTAGCTGAGCCCTTATCCCGCACGCTGACGCCAGTACATCCACCAAAACACCGCTGAGATAATTTACGAGTAATCTCTTTATTCAAAGGGCCGATTCCCTGAGCCCAAGCAACTGTTTTTAAGCCCATCTGCTGTGCTAATCCCA
Organism: Microcoleus sp. Aus8_D2; assembly: GCF_036702665.1. Taxonomy (NCBI): domain Bacteria; kingdom Bacillati; phylum Cyanobacteriota; class Cyanophyceae; order Oscillatoriales; family Microcoleaceae; genus Microcoleus; species Microcoleus sp. Aus8_D2. The sequence goes on along the minus strand of NZ_JAUBUN010000068.1, from coordinate 16,491 downwards.
TCAAACCGCCATAGTAAAAAGGGCTGACAAGGCTGGTAGCGTCTTGGATTAAACTACCGCCACCCCAGATTAGCGCGTCTGAAGTACGGAGTGCTTCGAGAACTTGAAACGCACTCATGCGATCGCGCGCAGCTACTCCGTACCGCTGATTTGTCTCGACAGGATTGCCAGAAAGGACGATCGGCGTCACGCCATCTGGTAACATTTGCAGTAGCGAAGCCAACAGCGCCTCGTCGCCGCCGTTGCCTTTTCCGTAATAGCCGCACAAAATTGCTCGCATTTCTACTCTTTGTTTGGAATCGAATATAACTATTACAATACCTAATTATTGTTACAAAAAAAATCTTTTTCAAACAACAAAATATCTCAACCGCCCGACAGCTCTTTACGCAAATAAGCTCATAAATATAGTCGCAAACCTGCTACCATAAACGGTGTAACTATTAACTGCCAACTGCCACAGGTCAACTGCCACAGGTCAACTGCTTTCCTGTCAACTGCCAACTGCTTTCCTGTCACACATCTTCCTTCACAATACAAAAAATGCACGCTTTGTCAATTCCTACCTGGATTATTCACGTCTCTAGCGTTGTCGAGTGGATTGCGGCCATTTGGTTAATTTGGACTTACGGCGAAGTCACTCAAAACCGAGCTTGGTGGGCCCTTTCTTTCGGAATGCTGCCCGCCCTCGTCAGCGCTATGTGCGCCTGTACGTGGCACTTTTTCGACAACTCCCCAGCCCTAGAATGGATTGTTACCCTGCAAGCGGCGATGACTGTCATTGGCAATTTTACTCTGTGGGCGGCGGCTTGGTGGATTTGGCGATCGGCTCAAGCAACAGAGAACATTAAACAGGACTAGCATTTTGTAGTAAAAACTCCTTCATTCACCTATTATTAATAAACCTGGGCGCCCGCGAGTTCAGAAACCGGGTTTTTTACGAAAATTCTTCGGTTTTAGTCAGCAAATTAGCTAAAAAAACCGGTTTCTTTGATAAGAATGCACAATTCCTGCTTGTACCGTGTCCCGTTGATTTACAAGAACAAAAACGGTTCGTTCGTAGTGCGGACTTAAGTCCGCTCTCAGGCTGCGGACTGAAGTCCGCACGTGCGTTCCAAATTACTTGAGATTAATTAAATCGCTGACATCATTATTTCGGTTCAGCAGTTGTTTATAATTAATGATGTCATCTAAGGGCTGAACAAAAATATCTAAATCTAAAAATCTCATTTTTTTTGCCTTAGATAAATCTGTATCCAACTTGATTCGGACACCGCTGCTGAAAATAAAAGCATCTTCAGCTTGATTGATTTCGACTTCAATATCGTTGAGGCAGAGTCCCAAAAGCATTAGATCGAATTCTTCATCAACCAATCTGAAAAGAGGGCGAACAGTATATTCTTTAAATAACTCTACTACTTTCGCCATGTCTCTTTGAGAGACTTCAATGTCAATATCGTGCAGCGGCCATTTTGAGCCGTAGATGTTGCCGGCTAAGCCGCCTGTGACTTGATAAGGAATGTTTTGTCTGTCAAAAGTGGCAATCAGTAAGTTTAAAGTTTTCAGGTGATTTTCGGATATGATATTTGGTATCATGTTTTAATTTTCAGATAAAATCATGAAAAATAGCAATATTTGGGCAACATTTACAGCAATTTTACTTTTTTTAGTGGCGGGATTTTTGGTGCCCAGCCAAGCCAGCAACAACCGAGTGCAAATCGCGCAACAGCCAAACTGTAAAAGCCCTCAAACCACGGTTGACATGAATATATGTTCTAGTCAAGAGTTTAAAGCAGCAGACACAAAGCTCAATCAATTATATCAGCAAATTCTGCCAAAAATCAACAGCAAACAAAAGCAGAGATTGATTGCTGCACAGCGTACTTGGGTAAAATTTAGAGATGAAACTTGTGATTATTCAGCAGGGCACTTTGAAGGCGGTACTTTGGCTGCACCTATCTACGTTTCTTGCAAAGCAAAAGTGACACAAGATCGCGTTAAAGATTTCGAGGGTTATTTGGAACAAGCAAATTTGTAAAAGTGCGATCGCGATCGACAACCACTTACCCGTTAAATCATCAATCCCACAGCAAACTGATGCGTTATGGTATCAAACCCCCTATCCTGAATACTTTCAAAAGTGATAATAAGCTTTGTTTTTTTATTTTACCCTTGAACGCGGCGATCGTGTACAATCTAAAATCTCAAATCTCAAATCTAAAATCGCCATGTCCTTCGTTGGTTTGCACATTCATAGCGATTACAGCCTGCTGGACGGGGCGTCTCAGCTACAGCAGCTCGCCGAACGAGCAGTGGAATTGGGGATGCCCGCGATCGCCCTTACGGATCACGGAGTGATGTATGGCGCGATCGAACTCATCAAAGTTTGCCGAAATAAAAATATCAAGCCCATCATTGGCAATGAAATGTATGTCGTCAACGGTGACATCGAAGTCAAAGTTAGAGGTAGAAGAAAATACCATCAAGTTGTTTTAGCGAAAAATACTCAAGGTTATAAAAACTTAGTCAAACTTACCACAATTTCCCACTTAAAGGGAATGCCAGAAAAAGGTATTTTTGCCCGTCCTTGCATCAACAAAGACCTGCTCAAACAATACTCCGAAGGTCTGATTGTTACCAGCGCTTGTTTGGGTGGCGAAGTTCCCCAAAAAATCCTGCAAAACAAACTAGATGAAGCCCGCGAAGTTGCTAAAGAGTATCAAGAAATTTTTGGAGATGACTACTATTTAGAAATTCAAGACCACGGTTCCCAAGAAGACCGAATCGTGAATGTGGAAATCGTCAAAATTGCCCGCGAACTCAACATTAAAATAATTGCCACCAACGATTCTCACTACATTTCCTGCAACGACGTAGAAGCCCACGACGCTTTGCTGTGCATCAACACCAACAAACAGATTGAAGAAGACAAGCGGATGCGCTACAGCGGTACTGAATATCTCAAGTCCGCTGACGAGATGGCGCAACTGTTTCGCGACCATTTGGATGACGAAACCATCAAACAGGCGATCGAAACCACATTAGAAGTCGCCAACAAAGTAAAATCCTACGACATCATGGGGGAATACCGCATTCCCAACTATCCCATTCCCCCAGAACACACAGCAGATACCTATGTCGAAGAAGAATCCTGGAAAGGACTCTTAGAACGCCTCAAATCTAAAACGCGCAACGAAATTCCTCCCGTTTACAAAGAACGGCTGGAATACGAACTAAAAATGATTCAGCAAATGGGTTTTTCCACATACTTTCTAGTAGTTTGGGACTACATGAAATATGCCAGGGATAACAACATTCCCGTAGGACCCGGACGCGGATCTGCCGCAGGTTCCTTAGTTGCTTACGTCTTAAAAATCACTAATATTGACCCCGTGCATCACGGACTGCTGTTCGAGAGATTTCTCAATCCCGAACGCAAATCTATGCCAGATATCGATAGCGATTTCTGCATCGAAAGACGGGACGACATGATTAAATACGTTACTCAAAAGTATGGTGTAGAGCGAGTAGCGCAAATTATTACTTTCAACAGAATGACTTCAAAAGCTGTCTTGAAAGATGTTGCTAGAGTTTTAGGCATTCCCTACAAAAAAGCCGACGAAATGGCAAAATTAATTCCCGTGTCGCGGGGGAAACCAGAAAAACTCAAAGTGATGATTTCCGATGACACACCTGCACAGGAATTTAAAGAAAACTACGAAAAGACAATTTGCATCAATGCCGAAACCGGAACAGAAGTTCCAGTTCGTCAGTGGATTGACATGGCAATTCGGATTGAAGGAACAAACAAAACCTTTGGCGTTCACGCAGCGGGCGTCGTGATTTCTTCTGACCCCCTCGATGAAATTGTACCGCTGCAAAAGAACAATGAAGGTGCTGTAATTACTCAGTATTATATGGAAGATTTGGAAGCACTAGGTCTTCTGAAAATGGACTTTCTGGGATTGAAAAATTTGACAACGCTCCAGCAAACTGTTGTTAATATTTGGGACACCCAAAAAGTAGTTGTCGATCCGGAAAGCCTACCTTCTGATAATGAGCGCAGAGCTCAAGAGACTTTTGGCAGAATCAAAAAGTTACCCGATGATGTAGATAAAACCTATAGACTTTTAGAAAGAGGAGATTTAGAAGGTATTTTTCAGTTAGAATCCTCTGGGATGTTGGATGTAGTTAGAAAACTCAAACCTTCCTGTCTTGATGATATTTCTTCTATTTTGGCACTGTATCGGCCTGGCCCGCTGGATGCAGGTTTGATTCCTCAGTTTATTGATTGCAAACACGGTAAAACCGTTGAATACGATCATCCGCTATTAGAGCCGATTTTAAAAGAGACTTACGGAACTCTTTGTTTTCAAGAGCAAATCATGCGGATGGCTCAAGATTTGGCGGGCTATTCTTTGGGTCAAGCTGACTTGCTGCGCCGCGCTATGGGTAAGAAGAAAGCTGATGAAATGCAGAAGCAAAAGGAAAGTTTTATCGATGGTGCAACTAAGAATGGAGTCAGCCAAAGAATAGCTGAAAAGTTGTTCGCACAGATGTTACAATTCGCGGAATATTGTTTTAATAAATCCCATTCGATGGCCTATGCCTATATCACTTATCAAACGGCTTATTTGAAGGCTAATTATCCTGTAGAATATATGGCTGCACTGTTGACGGCTAACAGCGGCGATCAGGATAAAGTACAGAGATATATCGCTAATTGTCTCAAGCTGGGTATTGAGGTTGAGCCGCCGGATGTTAATAGTTCTGAACTTACTTTTGCACCGCTTCCAAAACAGATGACTGGAGCAGCAAAAGATAAGATTTTGTTTGGGGTTTCGGCGGTAAAAAATGTTGGGGAAACGGCTATAGAAACTATTTTGGCGGCGCGCCAGGAAGGGGGTAAGTTTAAGTCGCTGGCTGATTTGTGCGATCGCGTAAATCTACATTCTGTCAACCGCCGCGCCCTAGAAGCCTTGATTCAGTGCGGTGCTTTTGACAAAATCGCACCCAACCGCCAACAATTAGTCAACGACCTCGAAGGCGTGATGAAATGGGCCGGGGATCGCAAAAAAGATCGGGAAAGCGGTCAAGGTAATCTGTTTGACTTGTTAGGTGCCAATAGCTTCGCTAAGTCCACAAGTACCTATGATTCTGCACCCAAATCAAAGACTGTGAAAGATTTTGATACCCAGGATAAATTGCGTTTAGAAAAAGAATTACTGGGCTTCTATGTATCAGATCATCCCCTAAAAGCTCTGCTACAAGTTAACCAAGACCCAGATGTTGTGACTCTCGGAGAGTTAGCAGACAAAAAGGGGAAAGTCTCGGTGATTGTCACGATCAATGCTATCAAAATGGTGGTGACAAAGAAAGGCGACGCGATGGCAATTTTGCAATTAGAAGATTTGACACATCAAATCAAAGCTGTGGTGTTTCCCAAGGCTTACGAACAACTGAAACAGTATATTGTAGATAATGCTATCTTGCTGATTAGCGGGAAAATTGAGAAGGATGGCGAGGAAATTCAAATCATTGTAGATACTGCAAAGCCTGTAGAACAACCAGAGGTTACAGAGGAAATCGAGAGCCCACTACCGGAAACACAAAATTCTTGGGTGGCGCCATCGGAAACACAAAATTCTTGGGTGGCGCCATCGGAAACACAAAATTCTTGGGCGAATCAACCGGAAATACAAAATTCTTGGGCGAATCAACCGGTGAACTTTGGACGATCGACAAAACCAGTGGAAGTTCTAGAAATGGTGATCGTTAAGCTTACACCATCGCAGGTGCAAGATGCCAAAAACCTCAATTCCCTGAAAGCTATTTTGCAAGAACTTTCCAATCGGGGACAAGATTCTAGCGTTTCGGTGGGGGGAATCGTTGTCGGTGAATATTGCTGTCAACCACTTCGCATCAAGCGTCAATTGTGGGTACAAGATGGCGATGGCGCTGTTAGCCGTCTCAAGTCGGCGGGATTTGATGCTTGGGTTTTCCCTCTCGACAGTCGCGGGGATGCTGCAATATTTCGGGAAATGCGATCGCAACTTAAGATATATTCTTGGGCCAATCGCTTACTTGACGCAGATGTCGATCGCATATCCCAGTATCTCAACTATCTCGCCAAACTAAACAAACGCCCGCCAAATTAACATTTCAGCCCCATCCCCACCGGTGACTAAAGTTTGACCGTCAGGACTAAAAGCCACCGGATTGCACCCCACAAGGCTGCACAAACATTCGCCTGTTTGCAAGTTCCACAGTTTAACTGTACCATCTCGACTGCCGCTAGCCATAGTTTCGCGATCGGGACTGATAGCCACGGAAATCACCGCGTCAGAATGACCGCTCAAAGTATTAATCAATTCCCCTGTATCGACATTCCACAATTTTACCGCAGTATCGGCACTGCCGCTGACAATCATCTTACCATCTTGACTAAAGGCGATCGCATAAACCCAATCAGAATGACCGACAAAAGTCCGTACACTCTCCGCAATACCTACACGCCAAATCTTAATAGTTTTGTCAGCACTACCGCTAGCCAGCATCATACTTTGAGGGCGGAAACTCACAGATAAAACCTTGTCAGAATGTCCCGAAAGTTTTTGAACTAATGCTCCGTTGCGCTGGTTCCACAACTTAATACTCTTGTCACCGCTAGCACTTGCGATCGCTCCTCCATCGCAACTAAAAGCCACCGAGTACACGGAGCCGTATCGGTGACTGTACGGCGAACCATAATCGCTATAAAACTCGCGAATCATCGCCTTTTTATCCAGCTTCCACTCAATAACTTTTCGGTCAAAACTGCCGCTAACCAGCATTCTGCCGTCGGGGCTAATCGCCACAGCATCAACCGTCGCGCAATGACCGAAAAAAGTATGAATTAATTCGCCTGTATGCAGGTTCCACAGCTTAATTGTTTTATCGTCGCTGGCGCTAGCGAGAATATTGCCTTGAGGGCTAATAACCACAGCATTAACCGAGTCTGAATGACCGTGAAGAATGCGCGCGCACTGCCAGTTATGAGACAATAATTTCGGGTTGGTAGCTGCGGTTGCGTGAATATTCTGAGGTGGCGCGGCCGAGACGGCGGTTGCTGTCGTTGTCTGCGAGTGAGTTACAGACGAATTAATTGCTATTTTGGTGCGATAGTTATACGCAATTTGCGATCGGGGATATTGCCCAAATTTTACCAAGTCTTGCAGCACTTCCGCAGCGGATTGATATCGCTCCCTTACTGAATCTTTGAGCAATTTATTTAAAATAGTTGTTAATTTTTGGCTGACTTTGATGCCTTTTTGCGCTAAGTGCGATCGCCAAATCCATTTGCATTCCAAAGCATCGAACAAATCATTCAGCACCGCCCCAGTCAGCAGGTGAATGCAGGTAACGCCCAAACTGTAAAGGTCGCTCGCCGGATAGGCCTTACCGCTGCGGATTTGTTCGATCGGCGCATAGCCAGCAGTTCCAGTTATCGTACCAGTTTTCGCCTCAGAAATGGCGTTAATCTGCTTAGCAACTCCAAAATCTACCAGCACAAACTGACCCCCCCTCGCCGCACCCTGTACAGCCGGAGATTCTGCCCGAACGATCCCTTTTTTTCCACGATCAGGAGTCGCAGCCGAGAGAGTTTGGGCATTTCTCCGCAGAATATTTTCCGGCTTAATATCCCGATGAATCACCTGCTGCTCGTGAACAAATTGCAAAACAGGCAACAAATTAATTAACAATTCCCAAATTTGTTCCTCGCTAAAAGCTCCGCGCTGCTGCAACTCCTGAAACAAATTATTTCCCTCGATTAACTCTTCTACAAGATACAGATGTTGCGCTTGTTCAAAAGAAGCCAGCAAACTTGGAATCTGCGGGTGTTCCCCGAGTTCGTACAGCCGGTGAGCTTCTTGTTTAAACAGTGCAGTTGCCTTTTCTAATTCTGCCTTTTCTTGAACGTGGGGGAAAAATTGTTTGATGGCGCAGCGAGTTTTCAACCTATCTTCATCGACAGCTAAAAAAGTTCTGCCAAATGTTCCTTCACCGATAGGTTGAAGGGCGCGGTAACGCTCTTTCAGCAGCAATTTTGAGCCGCACGCCAGACAAAACTTGGTTGAGTCAGGATTCTGCGGCTTCTGGCAATGGGGATTGAGGCAATAGCTCATCTGTGTTCCTGCCTGGAGATTCCCACCAAAGCTAAACTTAGCAACATGGTAGTCTATTTCCACTCACGCCGAGAGCACATTTCTCGATCGCACCTGAGAAACCGCGTTTCTCAACCCACAATCTCGGCTCTCAGCTAAGCCCGGGGCAAAAAACCAAGCTGATGAGAATAGAAGTGGTTGAGGTGAGTTCCCATATATTTTAATGCTTTCTTAAAATTTTGCCTAAGAGGCTCAGAACAAACTGCTATGCCAACAGTTAAGTGCTGCTATTCTCCCCCGTCTACAAGACACTCTTGCTCATCACCACCATTCTGTGAGGATGCTTTGGCTTGAATCACCGCTTCTCGAAAGCCTAAAACTACTAAAATATTGGCAAGTGTCAAAAATAGTTCAGCAGAACCGTGCAGCCAATCGACATTTGCTAGCGACTCGTTGTAGGCAACTTTTGCGTAAATTGCGGCGGGAATAGTCACAGCCACAAAAACCAGAGTCCCGTAAAATCCCATCAGAGCTAAACGGGGTGTTTTTCCAGATTTAGTCAAAAACCACAGAAATCCCAAGTAGGGAAATAGAGACAGCACAAATAAACTTTCTTTGGAAATCATTAGTAATTGGTGAGCGACCAGATACTATGATAAATTAAAACATCAAAAATTAATGTTAATAATTTTTAATTTTTAATTTTTAATTTGTCATGTCTAATTTCACAAATGAACCCATTTATATCGAACCGCTAGAGACTCACCCAAGTCCATAGCTCTTAACCAAATCCGCAGCAGGTCGCAAGTATTCACAACCCTCATGCACGCGGAGACAAAACCCGTAACTTTTGCCCTAACACCGTTTTTAGCATAACACATTTTCCACCTTGCCAGTCTGTTAATTTTCCTTCACTCCACAGCTACCCAGCAATTAGCAACTGAGACCGTTCCAAAGTTTTCAGTCTGCTAAGCATCAAGCAAGCATCGTTGAAAAGCTCTAACTCCAAGCATGGTTTTCTCTCGGCTGCGATAATTTCATTGAGCTTAGCATCAAAATCAAAACGCGGGCCGCAATCCCAAACTTTGAGTTCCCAGCATCCGTCAAATACCGTAATTTCCAGTTGAACAGGAGTTTCTACAGGCAGATTTTTGTGAGCGTGGCGAACTGCATTAGTGAAACCTTCAGCCAAAGCTAACTGAAACTGCCACCAAACCTCATTGGGGAGCGATAAATCTTGCAACTGCTCAAACCACTCTAAAACTCTAGTTAAATCATTCAGCTCTGTGTTGACTTGCAGGCTAATGTTTTGAATAGAACTTTCATACAGTTCTTCTTCCTGCTCTGTTTCATCCTGCCAATCCCAGGAGTTTAATAAATTCATTAACCCATCTAAATCGCTCGCCTTTTTTATATTTTGCGATCGATCGCGACCTTCTACTTCGTAACTTTTGCTCAGCGATAAACAATTTCGACCGTCGAGAGTCCGGGTGTAACTCAGCTCGTCTGCAATCTGCCACATGAGTTTGATCCCTCTGCCGCCTTCTGTCAGTTGATCTATGCTGTTCGACATTGATTTTCCTCGTCTGAAAGTATTACTTGTGTCCAATTTTCACACCCGCCGACACACCTTGTCTTTTTTTATACTTGGTAGTTCAGTATAATTTCGGCGCTCACACGAAAATGCTATCTTTTTTACAGAAGGTAGCGCATCAGCAATATGTCTTAAGAGTCTAAGCCAATTGGCTTATTTATCGATCGCCTGTACGGAGAACGATCGCCCGCCGCAGCAAAATCCCACTACATCGAGTACACATACCGATCCGCTGTCTGTCTGTGCCAATTGCCTCCGGCGTCCCCAGCTCGAAAGTACAAGGCATTCAGCGCCGGCTTGGGGCCGTTCGTTTTCGCCTGCAAGGCTGCTTTGAGGTGCTCGCTCTCATTCTCAAGGCGTAAGTAATATCCGAACGCGCGATGTCGGCGAACCTTACACCCTCGCGCCGCGTCCATGCACTAGACTAGGACTTGCGCAAACAACCCGGTTTCTGCTAAGAATGTTGGGTTTGATAGCGAAAAATTGACAAATAAACCAAGTTTTTAGCCCCGAGCGCGTCATTCCCGCAAAAAACTAGGTCTTACAAGATTTACCTAAACTAAGCTTTGCTTGCATCTAGATTGTCTGTTATGTTCGAGGAGGAGAAGGGGAGAAGGGGAGAGAATTTGACAAATGGGGAATAGGTAATTGAAATATACAATTTAAATGCGCAACAGCTTATGACAAAAATCAAACTGACAATTCTGGCGGCAGCCATACTGCTACTCCCATTTTGCGCAGCAGTTCCCTTACAAGCTCAAAATCTGTCTCTAGTCAAGCGGCTGCTAGCAACAAGAGGATGTCCCGGATGCGACTTATTTGGCGCTTCCTTGAACCGTGCAGATTTGTTTGGCGCTTCCTTGAGCCGCGCCACTCTCAGCAGGGCCGACTTAGTTGATGCCGACTTGACGGCGGCTGACTTAATGGAAGCCAATTTAAACAACGCCAATATGAGAAACGCCTTTTTGGCCGACGCCGACCTCAGCAAAGCCGACATTAGCAGGGCCGACATCCGGGGAGCCAACTTAGAAAATGCCAACCTCAGCGAGAGTTTTCTTCTAGACGCATCCCTACAGTTGGCTAACTTAAAATGCAGTAATTTGAGCGCCGCTAAACTAAGTCGAACTGACCTGAGAAATGCCGATTTTAGTGGTGCAAATCTCAGCGGTGCAGACCTCAAAGAAGCTGATTTAAGCGGTGCAAATCTCAGCGGTGCAGACCTCAGAGCGGCAGACTTGAGCGATGCGAGATTGAACAAAGCTAATCTTACAGATGCTAATTTCTGCGGCGCCCGGATGCCGAACCGAAAGATATCTCGGCGAGGTTGTGAAGTTAACAAAAAACAACCGATCAGCTCGAACAATTACTGCAATTACTGCCGTCCCATCAATGACTGGTGGCTGAATGTTTTAAGGTTTAATTAAGCGGTATCATTGCGGCTGCCTTTTTCGTGGTTGGCGATCGCACTCGCGAAGCCAGAAACCGGGTTTCTACGAGTTTTGGGACGAGTGACGAGAAATCTACGAGAAACCCGGTTTATAGCCCCCCGTCACGAACTAACCGTAGGGTGCGTCAGGCGGAAAATTATTAGTATGTGGCAAAAACATTCTGATCTGACCCACCCTACAATAACTTTTACCTACTTGGAACTATCTAAAAATTGCTTCACTCTGTGCAGATATTCTGCACCGCCGATTTGTGCGGCATTATTGTGCCCTCCACCTGGAACCATGTAAAGCTGTTTGGGTTCAGGTGCTGCATCAAACAGTTTTTTGCCCATTTGGGCTGGAACTACAGTATCAGCAGTCCCGTGAATAAATAGTACCGGCATTTGCAGGCGATCGACTTTTGCCAGAGAATCAAACCGCTGCGTCAGCAAAAAATCGATTGGAAACATCCCAAACTGCGGTTTTTGGAAATCCACCATCGCCCGCACCGAAGTAAAAGATCCGTCCACAATTAACCCCGCCGCCTCCGGGTGGCGCACTGCCAGATCGATCGCAATTGCCCCTCCCAAAGAATGACCGTAGATATAAATTTGATTCGGGTTAATCCCGCGCTGTTTCACCAAATAATCCCAAGCAAGTTGAGCATCCTCATAAACCCGAGATTCGCTCGGAAAATCGCCCTGACTGTTGCCGTAACCGCGATAATCGATCATAAATACCGACAAACCTAAGCTATGAAATCGATTAGCGTGTTCGACATTTGCTCCCACATTGGAACCATTACCGTGCAGATACAAAACTACCCGCCCTAACGCCCCCTTGTTAAGTGGAGGAACCGGAACCCCCTCTCTGACTCCCCCCCTTAACAAGG
>NZ_JAUBUN010000068.1:0-4334 GCF_036702665.1 Microcoleus sp. Aus8_D2 | reverse complement strand
GGGGGCTGGGGAGGGTTTCCGATGGTTGAACCGGAACCACCTCTCTGACTCCCCCCCTTAACAAGGGGGGGCTGGGGAGGGTTTCCGATGGTTGAACCGGAACCACCTCTCTGACTCCCCCCCTTAACAAGGGGGGGCTGGGGGGGGTTTCCGATGGTTGAAGTGGAACCAACTTTCTTACTTCCCCCCGCACCTTGCGGGGGGTTTCCGAGGCAGGAATCCACCACCCGTGCACGGTTTCCACCGCCCCTGTTTTAGCTGGAATTGGCAGCAAAACATCTTGATATTTCAACTGAAAATCATCTGGGGTCGTTTCGATCGCCCGCGCCGGAAAAAAGATAAACTTACCTTGCGCTACAAATAGAAATACACAAGCAGCAGAATAAGCGATCGCCAAAACTATCCCAAAAGTTATCAGCGGTTTAGACAAAAGGAATACCAAAAACTTGTTCATAGAAAATAGGGGACGCGGGAAATTAGCGATCGGTCAAAAGCTAATGGCAAATGATTAATTCAAAGTATTAGCTTTCGATCGATTACTAACTTCCACACCAGCGTTCCGCCGAATTTCAAAAATTAAGGCAATTGCGGGCGGCGCAAGTGCCAATTGGTAGACTGTTCATAAGCATGAGCAACTTGAAACAGTCGAGATTCTTGCAAAACATTACCAATCAGTTGTATACCAACGGGCAGTCCTTTCTCATCAAATCCGCAGGGCAAACTCAAAGCTGGCAAACCAGCAAGATTCACCGGAATAGTCATCAAATCTGACAAATACATACTCAGGGGGTCGTTGAATTTTTCGCCTGCCTTAAAAGCCGTAGTCGGAGCAGTGGGACAGACCAAAACATCAACTTGAGAAAAAGCTTTTTCAAAGTCTTCTTTAATCAATGTCCGAACTTTTTGAGCTTTGAGATAATAGGCGTCGTAATATCCAGCCGACAATACGTAAGTGCCGATCGCAATCCGGCGTTTAACTTCTGCACCGAAGCCTTGAGCGCGAGTTTTGGCATACATATCCAAAAGATTGTCGGGATCGGGCGATCGGAAACCGTACTTTACTCCATCATATCTCGCCAAATTCGCCGAAGCTTCCGAGGGAGCAATAATGTAGTAAGTGGGCAAACCGTAGCGGAACCGGGGACAAGAAACGACTTGAATTTCTGCGCCCAATTGTTGAAATTGTTCGATCGCCTTAGTTACAGCATCTTTAACCGCCTGGTCTAACCCTGCACCAAAAGTTTCTTTAATGACACCAATTCTAATCTGACCCTTCGGTCGCAAACTGGGTCTCAAAGCTTGGGCGTAGTCAGGAATTGGGACATTGAGACTCGTGGAATCTCTCTTGTCGTAACCAGCGACGGCCCCCAACAAAATCGCCGTATCCTCAACAGTCCGGCCAAAGGGCCCGATTTGATCTAGAGAAGAAGCATAGGCCACCAAACCGTAGCGAGAAACCAACCCATAGGTCGGTTTCAGCCCCACCAAACCGCAAAAAGCAGCAGGTTGGCGGATCGAGCCTCCAGTATCCGAACCCAAGCTGACAACGCATTCTCCGCCGGCTACCGCTGCGGCAGAACCGCCAGAAGAACCTCCGGGCACGCGCTCCAAGTCCCAAGGATTCGCGGTAACTTGATAGGCAGAAGTTTCCGTCGAGCTCCCCATGGCAAACTCGTCCATATTGGCCTTGCCCAGAATGACTGCACCGGCTGCTTTGAGTTTGGTGACGACGGTTGCATCGTAGGGAGGTACAAAATTTTCCAAAATCCGAGATCCACAGGTTGTGGGAATGCCTAGAGTGCACATATTGTCTTTAACGGCGATCGGGATGCCGGCTAACAGCCCAATTTGCTCGCCTGCTGCGATTTGGGCATCCACTTTGTGGGCCTGCGCCAGTGCGCTGTCTGCTGTCACGCACAGAAAGCTTTTCAACTTCGGCTCTAGCTGGGTAATTCGGTCTAATGCTTCTTGAGTAATTTCCACAGCAGAGCGTTCTTTATTGACCAGTTGTCGGTGCAACTCGCGGATGGATGCCATGCTCGTACCTTTATCATTTCTACTTTCAGCCATTTAGCCAATATAGCTGGCAATTGCACCCACTTACAGCCGCTCCTAAATACTTACCCAGATCTGCCCATCACTAGCCAAAGCTAGACAAACGATCGATCTGGCGATTCATACTCACTTCATCCGTAGGTGTCGGCACTTCTACGTCCATGAGCCTTAACGAACTAGAACTGAGCCCGATTTTTTCTATATTGACTGCCGCATTCAAGTCACGGTCGATTGAATAACCACAATCAAGACAATCAAACACTCTGTCTTTGAGGGTTAGAGCATCATTTTTCCAACCACATAAGGAGCAAGTTTTGCTGCTAGGTTCCCATCTCCCAATGATTTGAAGCTCAGAACCATACAGATGGCATTTATATTCAAGTTGCCGCCTAAATTCGTAAAATCCCAGCATTGCAACAGCGCCTGCTAACTTGCCAAACTTCAACATTCCGCTAACGTTCAAGTCTTCAATGCCAACCACTCGGAAGGTTTTAGCCAAGTAAGTCGTTAGGTTGTGCAAAAACTCTTTACGAACGCAGGTTAATCGATAATGCAAACCAGCCGCTTGTGAAAGTCCTTGTAGCCTTGAGAGTTGCGCTGTTTATTGCGGTTCAAGTATTGCAGTTTCGCAATTTTAGCCTCGATCCGTTTGTAGCCCTTTGGAACGTCAAATACTTGACCGTCTGACAAAGTAGCAAAATGTTTCACACCTAAATCAACCCCAATCGACAGATTGGTTTTCTCTGTCGGTCTGAGGTCAATTTCGATTTTAAAACTAATGAACCATTTGTCAGACTGACGGCTAATTGTGACATTCTTAACAGGCACTTGTGGCAAGGATTCAAAGGTTTTTAGAACGCCAAACTTAGGCACTTGAATCTGGTTTGAACCGAGTATTTTAATCGTGCCGTCAAGCGTAAAAGCATCTTGAACCTTGCCTTTGCGCTTGAATTGAGGAGGCTTGGCAATCTTCTTAAAACATCTGTCCCAAGCTTCTCTAAGCTGTCCGATCGCGTATTGTGGGGAACATTTGGAAGTCTCGTAATACCAAGGATTCTCAGGCTTGACCATTGCAACTAGCAGCTTGTGCAGGTCGATCGCGCTAGGGAATTTCAGCTTTTCTGCTGGATTGGCTTGATTGTGATTCAGGATGTTCTGAGTTAGCCACAATCCCCAATTCCAGGCGTGTCTAGCCGTCCCTGCGTGTTTGGCTGCAAAAGTTTGCTGTTCGTTGTTTAAGTCAAGTTCTGTTTTGAATCCTAAAAGCACCGACCGACCTCCGACCTGTGTCACTATATCTAGTATACCAGAAATTAGATGTTTTGTGATGCCGAGAATTAAATTTAAACCAGAAAACGAATTGGCCTACGATAAAGATCCGGTTTGTTTCAAAGTAAGACCGAGTGTCAAAGCAAAGCTCAAAGCTGTTCCCGACTGGCAACAGAAGCTTAGAGAATATGTCGATTCTCTGATAGCTGGACAAACGGGAAGCGATGGATAGATGTGTCTAGGTATTTTTATTCAGCTTTAACCCTTCTTCAACTGCGTCTATCTGCGTGCATCTGCGGTTAAAAAAGCTACATATTTGCCCCAACAATCCCCAAGCAGACAATTTCATCCGGAATTCTCTCCAAAACCAAAGATATATGGTAAGAAGTTCCCGATGCCCCGTTGGAGGAATGCCACCTAAAGCTCACTTAGAATCTCACCTGACGGCAGAGGAACTCAAAATTCGCTACCGGCAGGCACAAAACACCACAGAGTCGCGCCGCTGGCACTTGCTACTCTTAGTTTCCCGAAATTGGACTATCAAACAAGCAGCCCAAGTCGTAGGTCTTAACTACGACTATGCCAAAGAAATTGTCCAGCGCTATAACCGAGAAGGGCCTAGCTCTGTGAGAAACCGCAGCGGAGACCGCCAGCCTCCTCCTGCCAAATCCTTGCTGAGTCCTGAACAGCAAGAAGAACTGCGCCTTGCCCTCCAAAGCCCCGCCCCCGATGGCGGAGACTGGACGGGCCCCAAAGTAGCTCGCTGGATTGCCGAAAAGACCGGTAGCGCTCATGTTTGGCCCCAACGCGGCTGGGATTATCTCAAGCGGTTGGGTGTTGACTGGCGGCGGCGCCGTAGAAAGTAGATAGTTCGCAATATTTGTAGAGGGGGTCGATCGCCATTGGGTGCGATCGCTCTCTTTATTTTGAAGAAGTCCTGCCGTCATTAGTCATTTTAGCCGAAGAGCGACTGGTGCTGTATCTCGACTTCGCTCGATAACCGCGTAGCC
>NZ_JAUBUN010000067.1:0-30487 GCF_036702665.1 Microcoleus sp. Aus8_D2 | reverse complement strand
GCTTTTTTGGTTTTGAATTCCGTAAAAAAACCTATACCTATTGTAAGGGGTAATGTTAGTTTACAAGTAAATATATAATTTAAGGGGTTAAATAATTTGACGCAGATACTTACTTAAACCAAATGCCAGATAAAGCCAGACTCGAAATCGAGTACAAATCACAGCTAGATAATTTGCTCAATCCGACAGGTGCTTGCAACGTCACTGCGATTGCCACGTGCCTGAATTATTTTGGCATTAAATCGCGATCGCTAGCCCAGCTAGAAGATGAGATTTACCGGGCAATGGAAAATTTGGGGCTGAACCGACATTCGCCAGATGATTTGGCGGAGATGGTTCGGCGCTACGGACTGAAAAACGATTTTACTCTTGAGGGAACCTTCGATCGTTGCAAACGCCATCTCGCGGCAGGCAACCCCTGTGTCATCCACGGGTACTTCACTTCTTTCGGTCACATTGTGACACTGGTCGGATACGATAACGCTGGTTTTTTAGTTCACGATCCTTATGGCGAGTGGTTCTCCACAGGTTACGACATAAGCGCCAGCGGTGCTTACTTGCACTATTCTTATGACCTGATCCGCCGCACCTGCGCTAATGACGGGCAGTTCTGGGTGCACTACATTAGTCAATAAAAAATATTTCCAGAAGTCGAGCTACACAGCTAGCTCAACCTTGTCGCTGATGGATTGTTTTCCGAGGGCAAAAACAGCCGTTTCAGCCATCGCTGTAGAGAGAATTGATAGAAAATATTCTGCAATTTTCTTGAAACCGTTAGTATACAATGGTTTAAGCTATACCTACTCATTCCTTCACACGGAAGATGTCACAGGTTCAAATCCTGTATCGCCCATCGAATTTATTATCTCATCCGTTAAGGGTTTCAGGTTTCTCGTCAGACATAGAGTTCCATTTCTCGTATTGTCAAAGGCAATAAACACTTGTTTTTGCAAAAAACTCTGTTTCTTCGTCACTGAGTCAGTCCCCAACTGGCAGCGAGTTCCCCTAGTCCGCAACCAAGGAAAGACTTTTTCGCAAAACATAGCTTACAAAAAAAGAAAGGGTGAACTTGATCACCCTTAGAAAGGTTAGAAATGAGCGGCTAAAGTGTTAGTTGCTTTCCCCTGGGAGTTGTTTTTGAGATTCAGATCGCAACGAATCACGAAAATCTACGACCTTCTGCATTACATTGGCACACTCACTTTTCACGGGATAGTAGCCATGAATATTTTTTGCTTCCAGGCTTTCTGATTGCATCATGTGTGCAAATGACAATGTAGCTTGATCAGGAGCTTTTAGGGAATCAACAATCAAATCCTCTTTTGATATTCCGTAGAGTTCTCGTAACTCTTTTGTGTCCTTGTTAAGGAGAATTTGGTAGTCCAGGCGAGTAATCCAACCTTGGGAGCAAGGATTTACTCCATGATTTTTTAGAACCTCTCGGCGACGACCATAGGTAATTTTGTGATTGTTTCGGATTTCTGCATTCAGGAGCTTTTGCTCATCCCGAATGTCTCGGTTGAATTCTTCTGCATCACAGTTTGGATGCCAACCTGTTTTCAGGTGTATGAACAGTCGCATACCAAGATCGCGAATTAGAGCTAAACGTGCTTGTGCAATCACGTTAGCCTTATCATCACCGTAATACTCTACAAGGGCAGAGCAAAATCTGTCCTCCAGGATGTCACGTCCTTGAGAGTCTTTATAGCCCTCTAGGGTCAAAGATTTGCCAGCAAAGGGTTTTAGCGGTTCAGGCAGGCTGTTGTTTATTGAATCAGCCTCCTTGGCTTTTTTAACCCAATAGCTAATTGCAGTGTGAGATTTGCCGACAAAACGACCCAAACCGCTTATAGACATTCCGGATCGACCTGTCTTTTTCACTGTGAAGTATTCACCGTCATGTTCAATACGGCGAAGCAGGTACTTGGAAAAATCTTGACTTTTTGACATTGGAAATTCCTCTTGACTTGTCTGTGTTTATCCTCTACTGCCAAGAGACCGTGATATGCTAAGATGGTGCATACCGTAAGTAATCTGGGCGCAAAAACCTAATTTTGCCCTACCAGTTTGGTCTTTTGGTCTTCTGGCAGATAGAGAGCGAGTTAATTGGTTGTGGACGGCAGGGGAATTGAACCCCTCAGCGTCGAGTTTCCTAGGCCCACCTGGCACCAAGCGCCGCCCATGTCTTGTATCGCTTCTAAACGTTTTGGGGTTTGACCCCGCTTATGTATGACAAAACGGCAAGGTCAGCTTTCTATGTTGTGTCCTTGTCGTTTTGTTTTGGCTCCAAAATACTTAAGACTTGACCAAAATCAAAGCCATCTGTATTTTGTGTGTTTTGTTCCAATTTTCGCTCTAAATAGGCTACTCGGTTTCTAAGGGCCTCTATCTCTTTTGCCATCTTAGTAAGAACTATCCCTATGCGCTTGTCAAGGCTTTGACTTTCTTCATCAGATTTGCTCGTTGTTTCTTGTTTTTGTTCTGTTGCGTTATCTAATAGTTGTTCAGCTCTAGGTACTGGCACTGAAGTGCCGTTGGTTTCGACAGAAGACACAGCTACTGGATTTCCTAGCTCTTCTTTAACGATCTCATTTGAAAAGCCTAGCTGCTGTGACTGTTGATCGGTTGATGAAAGTTGTAAATGATCTAGTGGCAAGTCTTGACTACCGTCCTCAATCTGATCTTGTTTAGGCTGCTCCTGCCGTTCAACACCTTTCTCCTGTAGCAATGCAGCAACCTGTGACCTGAAATCAGGGTCAAGGGAAAATATGTAAGGAGGCTTATGCCTATTTTCAGTACCAGGCTTTACGCGCCTGTGTACCAAGCCTTTCTCAACTAATTTATCGAGGCGGTTTAGAACTGCTGATCGAGATAACTCTGATGCATCCGCTAAATATTTTGCTTCGACGGACTCCTCCTCTAGCAGCCTGACGCAGTGCGTGAGTCTGGGTAAACTTGCTCCAATTTTCTAAGCAGTTTCGAGCTGATTTAATGTATTTTCCGACTATTGTTTGCGGATTAGTTGAAACCATCTTAAGTCGTGGTGGCGCTCCTGACTTAAGCTCTAATTGCTCTATCAAGTTAGGGTGAGTAGGTGGCAACATCGGGATAGTTAAGCGGTAGCCCGTTTTGGTTGTGGTATCCAGTGCTGTTTTATCGCCTACCACAGCAATCATTTTTTTATTTTTGGGGTCACTTAATGCGGGGATGGTAACACCATCTTTTGTTTTAAAAGGTTGCTCAATGTTCTGGATTGCAAATACTTCGTGTACCCGCAACCCGTACACCGCTTGCATTGAAAACACCCATAACCAAGCTTTTCGAGACTCTAAGTGATATCGTTTATCATTGGCGGGAATATTTAGCACATCTTTGCGTAGTTGCAAGAAGTCCTCTATTGATACAGATTGCAAGTCATCACGAAAAATGGTTTGCTTGCCGTCAATTTTGCTTAACTCTTCATGTAGTCGAGAGTCACCAATGGTTTCAGCTAGTTTTTTCATCACAGACAGGCAGGACTCATGAGACTTACTACCTTTTTCTTTGCTATTGATTACTACCATCACATCAGTGAGGTTAACTGTCGCATCCTGTGGTAGCAGTTTGTAGAACTTACCGTACACCTGATACCAAGTATTCTGTGCCGACATACTTTCCCTTTCTCGCTTTTGTCGTTTCTTAGTGTATCCTTCCCAGTATCCGGCTTCTACTTTTGCTATCGCCTCACCGAACGTTATTAGGTCATTCCTGACGACGTTTTTTTCTAGGATTGCATCATCATACCATCTCAAGAACTCTGTCTGACTAGAAAACGATTCTAATGCTGTAGCGACTAAATGAGCTTTATTTAAGGCATCGGTGATACCCTGCATTGTCAGGTTGCAGCCACAGGACTTGATGACTCGCTTGTCACCGAGTTTGAACTGTAACTGTACATAGGAGCCTTTAGCACGACTCTCCTTTTTCAACCCTACCCCTCTAGGGCATTCTTTTTGTGCATCCTTCAAATAGTCTAGCACCCGCTCGTAACCGATAAGGTAATCGGCTGAGTTGCTTACGGTAACTGATTTAGAATTTCCACTCATATTCCACTCACTTGACTCACAATGTTGAGTCTGCTTATTGTGTACAGCCTACAGCAAAGCACTCGTTTTCCACTCAGATATGAAAACAAGTCTTGTGAGATGAGTGATTTATGGGCTGAAACGGCGTAAACTCGTTAATTCAGTGAGGGGGTTTAATTCAAGTCCTTCTACTCCCATCCTCAAACAATAGTACAATACCAATACCCGCAAGCTGTGGTGATATCGTCAATCTTAAAATATTGACAATAATATCTGTGTCAATCAGCTTGTACAATAATTTCCATGAACATCCAGCAATTTGTTGACAACTCCCTCGGACAATGGCGATCGCAGCGCAGCGCCCATCATTTGACTTTCCGACACTTTGAAGCGATCGAGTCAGTCATTGATATCGTTGCACTCTCACCCGATGATGCTGCCGTAATCGACCTCTGCAAATCCTACAACATCGACCCAGCCCAAGCAGTCAACCCCTTTCACATGGCATGGGAAGGCCAATCAGATTGGGATGAGAACGCTGAAATGAAAGGCAGTTGTATCCTCGTACCCATCCCAGATCCGACAGTCCCCAATCGCGGTAAATTGCTGCGAGACCAAGGATATGCCGAAACCATTCCCGCCGCCGCTGACTATCACATCACAGACGATGGTACCTTTATCCTCGTGACCAGCTACGATAACGCCGCAGCGGAAGAAAAAATTTGGTTCGCCAATCCCAACCTGCGCTTTCGTGTTTCCCTGATCAAAACCAGCAAAGGAAGTGGAGTAGTAACCGCATCATTTTCTTCAGAAATTCGATCGAGCTCCGGGAAATAACACCAATTATCAAAAATCATGCAACAGTATTTGTAGGGTGCGTCGCCACAAACAATCCCTAATTTTAATCGACAATATTGTAGCGACGCACCTTACCCAAAGAGTAGATCAAACAAGCAAAACAAGTGTTTAGCGATCGCACTTTTGATGGATGCTATAAAAAATCAAAAAACAGCTTATGACTTCAGTTGAAACCAACGATTTAATCACTCTGGCTCAATGGATGGCCGGGGACTTCAGCAACTACAAACAATCCTTTGAAAAACCACAACAATTTGCCCACATTCATGTATTTTTCCGCCCCTTACCCTTTGATTTTTTCAATGCCATTGGATTTTACTCCGAGCAGGTTTACGACCATGACCTCTGGACTCCCTACCGTCAAGGAGTCCACAAATTAATAGACCAGGACTCGCAAATCTATATAGAAAATTATAGTCTCAACGACCCAGTGCAGTATGCCGGTGCAGCACGGGAATTAAGCATTCTCAAGACAATCAAACCAGATTGCATTCAACGGCGCTACAATTGCTCCATGGTTTTCAAACGAGAAGGAGAAATGT
This sequence comes from Microcoleus sp. Aus8_D2, assembly GCF_036702665.1. Lineage (NCBI taxonomy): Bacteria > Bacillati > Cyanobacteriota > Cyanophyceae > Oscillatoriales > Microcoleaceae > Microcoleus > Microcoleus sp. Aus8_D2. The sequence continues at coordinate 25,023 of NZ_JAUBUN010000067.1, read as the reverse complement.
TTCGTGGTAGTGTAGAACCAGGAAACCAGTGTCTCATCGAAAAAAAAGGTTGTTCAACCTACCTCATCAGCGACGTGGAAATTACCGAAACAACCTGGAGCAGTCTCGATCGCGGTATGGATGTAAACACTCACCAACAGATTTGGGGATCTGACTTCGGCTCTTTGTCGTTTGAAAAGCGCCAAAGTTTTGCCGGAGAGCTACCGCAGAGCTAATTTACCCACTGACGTGACGAATTTCCAGGCACCGCAGCACATACTACAGCCACACCTATTACCCCAAAAGACTCCTGCACCCTAAAAAACGGCCTGTAACACATGAAAACAGCAACCTAAGCTGTAATGTTAAATTATGTAAAGTTTTCTAATAAAACATCTAATTATGGTAAATTTTCACATAACACTAATAGTGGAGATTTTTTAAATGGTTTTTGGACCTGCATCTCGACTTGGAGTCAGTTTATTTGAAGAAACACCCTGTTTAGAACTGATTCCAGGACGTTCACAAGAAGAAGTAGAAACCATTATTCGTGCCGTCTACCGGCAAGTTTTGGGTAATGCTTACGTCATGGAAAGCGAACGGGCGACAATTCCTGAATCGCAATTCAAAAGTGGTGCATTGAGTGTACGCGAATTTGTCCGCGCTCTTGCCAAATCCGACGCTTACCGTTCTCGCTTTTTCGATACTTGTCCTCGCTATCGGTTTATTGAACTCAATTTCAAACATCTTCTCGGTCGCGCTCCCGATGGCCTAGAAGAAATGAGATCCCATAGCACTATCTTAGATACCGAAGGCTTCGAGGCAGAAATTGATTCTTACCTCGACAGCGATGAATACCAAAACGCCTACGGGGAAAATATCGTTCCCTACTACCGAGGCTACAAAACCCAACCAGGACAAAACATGGTTGGGTTTACTCATATGTTTGCTCTCTTGCGAGGACCTTCCAGCAGCGATTTCAAAGGAAGTCTGTCTGGAAAATCCCCTGTCCTGAACAAATACGTGATTCAGGAAACTCCTGTAGCAATCATTCCTCCTTCCGGTGGTTCAGTTGGGGATGGTTGGTCATTTCCTGATAGACAGCGGGGTGCTAAAAGTGTTGGCAGCGCGGGCTCTAGTGACGAAGGTAAGGTTTTCCGTATCGAAGTCACTGGCTATCGCACTTCTGCTCAGAATCGGGTTCAAAAAATTCGGCAGAGCAACCAAGTTTATGTAGTGCCGTTTTCCAGACTTTCCCAAGAATATCAACGCATCCACAAACAAGGCGGCGTAATTGCCAGCATCACTGCTGTCAATTAAAAACAGCTCAAACTTCTAGCTTCACGACTTGGGGAATCACATCCCTGAGCGTGTTTGCAAGCAATCCTTAATTCTCAGTTTAGAAGCGTTATTTAGTCTTAGGAGAAACTCAATGAGTGTGGTTTTAGATGCGCCAGTAGAACTTTGGTCTACGGCTAGTTCGGATGATACACAGGCTGTCATTCGCGCGGTTTACAAGCAAGTGTTGGGGAATCCCCACGTGATGGAAAGCGAACGCCTGACTGTGGCAGAATCCCAGTTGTGTGATGGTGCGATGACAGTACGGGAATTTGTCCGCGCTGTGGCAAAATCTGACTTTTATCGCGGTCGGTATTTTGAATCCTGCGCTCCCTACCGCTTTGTCGAACTCAACTTTAAACATTTGTTAGGTCGCGCTCCCTTAGACCAAGCAGAACTTTCTGAGCATATTCGCACCTGTATCGAAAAAGGCTACGACGCAGAAATTGACTCGTACCTCGACAGTCAAGAATATCAGGACAAATTTGGCGAAAATACAGTCCCTTATTATCAAGGGGCAAAAAGTCAAGTCGGACAAAAGCAAGTTGGCTACAATCGCACCCTTTCCCTGTATCAAGGTTATGCAGGAGTTGACAGTGCTTTTACCGCTTCTCGCTTAGTTGACTTCGTAGCTGGTAATAGTGGTAACAAAATTACTTTACCAAGCACAGGCGGTCGTCTTAGTGCTTCCAAAGATGCCACCGAAAAAATGTTCAAGATTGTAGTCAAGGGAGCTAAATTTGATAGCCCTCGCCGACTGAGCAACACTGAATATCTTGTCTCTGGTGCAAAGATGACCCCGCAAATTCAGCGCATCCATCGCGCTGGCGGAAAAATTGTCAGCATCACCGAAGTTGCTTAAGCCATAGAGTGATGGGGGAGTATCCCCGCAGTCAATTTACTTTTTGTTGCACAGGCAAAACAGCCTGTGACTTAGATGTCGGCTTTCTAGCGCACACCACACCAAAATAATTTTTCTGCCAAACAGGGATGCTCCCTCCGTCTTGCTTATGACTTGAGATTTTTACTCGATCGCCAACGCTTCTGACTTTTTTTGTGACTGATTATTTCTGACTTTTGTGAATTCAGAATTATTCTTTAATAGTAAAAACCGCCCGAAGCTGTAACATTTTCTCACAGTCAAAACAACTTTATTAAGTTTAGGAAAAACCATGTCCAGTTTAACAGCAAGTTTCGTCATTGACCCAGTAGAACTGCGCTCTAATGCAACGGAAGACGACTTACAATTAGTAATTCGCGCTGCTTACCGCCAAGTATTAGGCAACGTCCACTTGATGGAAAGCCAGCGTCTCACCAGTGCCGAATCCTTACTGCGGAATGGCGATATTACAGTACGCGAATTTGTCAGACAAGTGGCAAAATCAGAACTCTATCAATCTCTGTTTTTTAACACCAATTCTCCCTATCGGTTTATTGAGTTAAACTGCAAGCATTTGCTGGGTCGCGCTCCTCTGGAACAAACAGAAATTGCTCAGCACGTCCAAACTTGCAACAGCAAAGGCTACGGAGCCGAAATCGATTCTTACATTGATAGCGACGATTATACCCAAAATTTTGGCGAAAATGTCGTTCCCTATCCTCGCAGCATTCGCAGCCAAACTGGCATCAAGAATGTCGGTTTTAATCGGATGGTTTCTTTGCTCGGTGGAGCATCCACTAGCGATAGCAGCAATAAACCTCAGTTAATTGCGACTGTTGCCAGCAATATACCTCAAAAAATCAAACTTTCTAGCATTGGTTCCAGTGGAACTTCTAGCACTACTGGCAAGCGTTTTCGGATTGTGGCGGGCAAATCTGGTGGTGCTAAAGTCAGAACGAGCAACATCAGTTATGAAGTTGGCTATGCTCAACTTTCTCGGCAAATTCAGAGTATCCAAAAAACTGGTGGCAAAATTATCAGCATTACTGAAGTTAGCTAAATCTCCTGAGGCTTCAGTTTGGTTTTGATTTAGCTTTGGTCTCTTCTACTTTTTCTAGAGCGAGTTTATTATTCGCTCTTTTTCCATGGGAAAAAAGCCCAAAAATTGATTTATAGAAGAAGGAAGTTCGGCAACGGATTTTATAACTCACATTCCGCACTTCAAAATGTAATATGTAATTATTACACCTGTTTGGTAGTTTGGCAAACACCAAAACAGAAACAAAGTAAGTATTAATACGCAAAGTAAACAAATAAAACGTCAAATAACTCAGAATTTTTGTATTACTTGGTATACTACAAATTGACGTGCGGAATGTGGGTTATAACGGATGTAACGGATGTCAGTCAGAAGGAAAAAATCTTTGGTCGGAGTGCGTCCATAACTATTTCTAAAATCTAAAATCTAAAATCTAAAATCTAAAATCTAAAATGGTATTACCCCCAATCGCTGATAAAAAAATGCAGGCTTGGATACGAAGTCGTCACCTAATTTTCTCAGGTCAATTTTTGATTTTTGAAACTTTAGACTACCCAGCCGTTGAGAGATTTGAGGAATGTATTACCAGTCTAGGAGGATGCTTAATTTCTGTGGAACCGCTCAAACGAGTGTGGATGGGAAATCACCGACAAGTGATGCTCTATCACGCGAAAGGAAGTTTGCATACACCTCATCACGAACTGCGACAATATTGGTTCAAATATGGCAGTTTTCAGACTAGATTTGATGAGAGAGTTTAAATCAAGCAGGTTCGTTGTTAAAAAATGACTTCGGTGTTAAAATAATTTTGGTCAGGAATGAGAATTAAATAACTTACAATTTTTATGCTTCTTGTGGGATGGGCGGGGGATCCCGTCCAGAAAGGACCCGCGGGCGTCGGGATCGCCCCACAAACTTGTGTAAATTATTTAATTCGCGATCCTCAGTTGCACAAAGTGAACTCTGTTGTTTAAAGTAAGGAAAAGTCCTGCTCTGTGCCGGTTATGGATATTCACGAAATTGAAGCGTCTCTAGAAAATTCTGATTTTCAATATCGACTTAAGGCGATCGCAGCTCTGAAAGATTATACACCAGAGATTGCCGTTCCCTTGCTAAAAGCTCGACTCAACGATCCAGAATTTTTAGTACGCACCTTTGTCAGCAGGGCGTTTGGACAGCAGCAAACCGCCGAATCTTTCGCGGCCTTGCTGCAAATCATGAAATTTGATAACACTCCGAATGTGCGAGCCGAAGCTGCAAATTCCCTGTCGCTGTTCGGTAGGTGCGCTGCGTCTCATTTAGTGCTGACTTTTATTCAGGATGACCACTGGCTGGTGCGTCGCAGCATTCTGGGCGCGCTGGTGGATATGGAGTGCTACAGCGAACTTTTTGAGGTGTGCGTGGAAGCCTTAGCTGGGGAAGATATGACTACCCAGGAAGCGGCGGTGGATGCGCTCGGTGCGTTAGCCCGAAGCAGTCAGGAACCAGCGGCACTCGATCGGTTGTTGTTGCTGGCTGATTCTGAGTATGAAGGGATTCGCCAGCACACTGCATCTGCTTTGAAGCATTTTGATGCTCCTGAGGCGAAGCAGGTGTTGAGTCAACTGCGCCAAGACTCTCACCATCGAGTGGTTGGTGCTGCTTTAGAAAATTTGCTTGAGAATAATTAAGAATATTTTATGCAGTTCTAGAGGCAAAAACCGGGTTTTTTCGCAATATTGCCTGGAGTGGGAGGAATGTGGGTGAAAAACCCGGTTTCTTGAATGCCTGTGCGTAATTCCTGCGATTGTTAACGGCTCAAGCTTGACTGAACTGTTTTAAGCCTGCGATTAAGTTGTCAAAAGCAAGACCTGATAAATCCTGTTCCTGGGAACTAAATTGCTGTAAACAGACTGTTTTTAATTGTTCTAATCCACAGAGCATTGCCGCCACGGGAACTCGCAATTCTTGATAAAGTAGTTCCATGTTTTCTAGTCCGGCTTGACTGGTAAATTCAGGATTTTTCGCTGCTATGCTATAGGAGACAGAGCGCAGGAAGTGCCAAAAATCTCGCCAACAGGCTTCGGCGCGTTCTGGAGGATAGAGGTCATTACCTGGTTCGGCGATATTGGGAAAGTCGGCTAGCACTTTTTCCCTGGCCTTGGATACAAAGTTAGGTGCTTGTTCTCGCAGCAATCTCGCTTCTTCTAACATTAACGAACTATCGGGGAGCAGATTTTTGAGGTTTTCTAAATCGGCGTCGGTGAGATATCTGCTTTCATCGTCAGCCTTTTGAAAAATGGCGATAACTGGATCTGGATAGAGGTTTTTCCAAGTGGCAAAGCTGACGATTCTGGCTTTGGGAATTAATTGTTTGGCTTTTTCACTTAGTTGCATAGCTATTAAATTTGTACTGAGGTAGTTGGACACGATCCAAGTTATAGACTAGAATTATGAGAAGTCTTATTAAGATTTGTTACATTTGATAAAATCAAAGATGAGAGTGTGGTACAAAGTCTTCATTGAGATTAAGTGCGATCGCACCTTTGGTTTCATAACGAATGGTTTCATAACGAAATATTACTTTGTTATCCATAAAAGAGACTAGGTTTAGGGCGATCGCCTATTATCCTGTGTTCAGGCAGAGATTGAAGGAGCTAAATTATAATCTATGTTTAAGCCATTTCAGCAATTTCTAGAAAAAGAACTGTTTGACAACTTTGCACTAGAGAGCCGTCCCATTCCCTCTGGATTGGAATCTGTGGTGAGTGAAAGAGGTAAAAATCCCGCCACGATTCAAAGTTGGTGCTATGAATGCCCAGAATTGCGAAAGATTCGCTACACCTACATCGATGCTGGGGAAACGGCGCAAATTTTTAACAGTGTGATTTATCCAAACCACAATTACGATGTGCCGTTGCTAGGAATTGATTTTTTAGCGTTTGGACAAAAGAAAATCTTGGTAGTGATCGATTTTCAACCGTTATTTCGCGATCGCCCTTACATAGATAAGTATATCGAACCCTTGACCGAAATTCGAGGTAAATACAGCTCGTTGGTACAAGACTTAGAAATGAAGTTTTATGATGCCAACCAGTATTTTTCCAAAAATTTGCTTTTTGCCAAAACCGACGCCGAAACAGTAGTCAACCAATTGTTTCCCGCCTATCAAGAATACGTGCAGTTGTACTGGAAAATGCTACAGCAAGCTACTCCCCTGACAACTCCCGAAGAAGTTCAGCGGATTGTGAAAGCACAGAAAGATTACGACCAGTATAGTGCAGAAAGAGACCCCGCATCCGGGCTATTCGGTAGCTATTTTGGTCATGAATGGTCAGAGCGCTTTTTGTACGAGTTTTTGTTTGAAGATGCTGTTCCCTTAGCGGTTCCCGCCGGAGCAAAATAAATTAAAGATGACTCTCTATCAGCCTTTTTTAGATTACGCCATTCCACTACTAAGGGAGCGACTTGATTTAGCTCCCTATCCGATTCCGGCTGGTTTTGAAAGAAAAGAATGTATCACGGGGAAAGGAAAAAAAGAGCAGTTGGTTGTCACTACTAGCTATGCTTTTCAATCCCCAAAACTGCGGCAGATTCGGGCGGCTCATGTTGAGGGTGGTGATGCTCTTCAGGTACTGAATTTTGTGATTTTCCCGCAAATTAATTATGATTTGCCTTTTTTTGGGGCGGATTTGGTGACTTTACCGGGGGGACATTTGATTGCTTTGGATATGCAGCCACTTTTTCATGATGCTGCTTATCAGAAGCAATACTCAGAGCCGATTTTACCGATTTTTAACAAGTATCAAAAAGATTTGCCCTGGGGTGGCGATTTTCCGGAAGAGGCAAAACCTTTCTTTTCTCCGGCTTTTCTGTGGACTCGTCCTAAGGAAACTGAGGCTGTGCAAACTCTGGTGTTTGATGCTTTTAAGGATTATCTACAAGCTTATCTCGATTTGGTCGATCGCGCGCAACCAGTCACTGACAGTCAAAAATTAGCAGAGATTCTTCAGGCACAACGCAATTATATCAACTATCGGGCCGCGAAAGATCCTGCTAGGGGAATGTTTCTGCGCTTTTATGGCGAGGAGTGGACTGAAGAGTATATTCACGGTTTTCTCTTCGACTTGGAACGCCACCTCGAACACTGATAAGTTGTAGGGTGCGTCGCCATGAAAAATATCTCACTAATTATCGCAAATCTGATAGCGACGCACCGGGAGCTTCCAAGATTGAGATTGTTTTACGAGTTGTAGGGTGCGTCGCCTGCGATAAATATCTAACTAATTATTGCAAATCTGATAGCGACGCACCGGGAGCTTCCAAGATTGAGATTGTTTTAGCAGTTGTAGGGTGCGTCGCTGTGAAAAATATCTAACTAATTATTGCAAATGAGATAGCGACGCACCGGGAGCTTCCAAGATTGACATTGTTTTACCAGGGTACGAGTTGTAGGGTGCGTCGCTGTGAAAAATATCTAACTAATTATTGCAAATCTGATAGCGACGCACCGGGAGCTTCCAAGATTGAGATTGTTTTATTTGGGTACGAGTTCAACGCTATTTGTTAGGTGCGGATCTGTGAGATTGTCGATGTTTATTTAGGCATTTTCAACGGCGACGCACCCTACAGCTTTAACTGAATAGACGGACTTAAGTCCGCACTACGAACCCAATTGGCGGACTTAAGTCCGCACTACGAACCCAATTGGCGGACTTAAGTCCGCACTACGAACGGGGTTGACGGACTTAAGTCCGCACTACGAACCCAATTGGCGGACTTAAGTCCGCACTACAAACGATATCTAGTTTGCAAGACTCTGAGCTGTATTGTTCCGAGTAAAACAATTCCAAGTACCTAACTCCTTGGAATTGCGACTGGAAAGCATCGCTCTCGTTTCGGCGCTCAATCCTTGTACTAAGCTGAAATCAGCACCAGCAATACTCTGCAACTGGTCTAAATTTGCTCCTGTCAAATCAGCCGCCCGTAAATCTGCGCCCTGCAATTCAACTCCAATCAACATCGCATTCCGTAAATAAGCACCAGTCAAAAAAGCATTTTGAAGATTAGCTCCACTTAACGCCGCTCCCTCTAAATTTGCTCCCGTTAAATCGGCTCCGCTGAGATAAGCACCGCGCAGATTGCAGTAACTCAAATCCGCTCCTCGGAGATTGGCTGCATTCAAAAAAGCCCCGCTCAGACTAGCTTTCGGGCCAATAGCTTCGGATTTTTGATAATTAAATCCTTCCGGCCAAACAGTCTTGCTATCATATAAAGCTAATTTGAATTTAGCTCCTTCTAAGTTGGCATCGGCTAGATTGCAACCTTGTAAATCTGCTCGAAAAAAATAACTTTCTTGTAAATTTGCTCCGCTTAAATTGGCGTCTCGGAGATTGGCGCGCCGGAAGTCAACTCCCTGGAGATTGGCGCCTTGGAAATTGGTTTTGCTGAGGCTGGCTCCAATCAAATTTGCTCCGCTCAAATCAATTCCGGATAAATCCATTTGGCTGAGGTTGATTCCCTGGAGGTTGCTTTGAGCTAGGCTTTTACTGTGTTCAATCGCTTGTAAGACTTCTGTGAGAGTCAGGGGCTGTGAGAGGAAAAATGAGTGTTGACGAGGTGCCATTATATTTTTGAAGATTTATTGATGGAATTGCTCAAAGTTGTCCGGTGTCATTTATCCTAGGATTTGATTGAAGAGCGATCGCCAGAAAGTTAATTTTCTTAACCAAAATCCGATCTGATTCCGCTCCCATCCCCTTTACCCACCCAAAAACGGGTACCCGCCCCCGATTGCAGTCGTGGAGATCCCCACATTTTAGACGCTAGTTCAAGCTCCGGTGATTCACGGAGCTGCAAGTAAATCTAAAATCTAAAATCTAAAATCTAAAATCGACTGACAACGGGACTTGCTCTATTCCTCTCGCTAAGCTGACACAGAAATGCTGCTAACACCACCGATGACTATGATGGATTTTTTTCGCAAGAGTGAGGGCGTTTGGTTCACTCAGCGAACAGTCCACAATTTTGATACTGCTGCTGCTGATGAGTCGGGAGAATCTAATGTCACGATCGATGTCTTGTCTATTGATGATCCCAGAGTTTTAGAGGTTTGTCAACAGCAAAATGTAGATCCCGCTTTAGTTAGTGGGGGATGCAGTTTTATGTGGCAAGATAATTTGGATGATGCCATCCCCAACCAAAATTATGCTGCAATTTTGATCGATGTGCCGAATCCCAATAATCCGAAGATGGGTAAGTTTCTGCGAAATCGCGGCTATGTTGAAGGGATTCCGGTGATTGGTATTTACAATTTTGCTGATGATGGGGTATTGACTATTGAAACGGAATATGAGACAAATCAAGGACAGGAACGCTGTTGGTTTATTAACGATCATTTTCGAGTGCGGGTGATGACTGTTCAAATGAGCAATGGGGTTAAACAAATGGCATACTGTTCTGAGCGTCGTTGTATTGCTCCCTCTGTTTTAGAAGATTTATTGGAACACAATCGCTTAAGGGCTTCTGGGGCGGGTGCGGTGTCACATTAAAGTACACAAATAAAAGCCCGGCGATTGAAATCGCGGCTACAAAAACAAAGTCCACGCGGACTAATTATCCAACTATCAAAACTATGTCTGAAAACGAAGATTTGACAACATCCGATCGCGACGAATCTGCCGAAGATTTAACAGAAGATTCGACGCAGATAGAGGCGGAAGAATTGGTGGAAGTTATTGCCGAATTTGAGCGGTATCGAGAACGTTTGGTGAATGAGACAATGGCGGCAGCACAAAAGGCAAAGCTGCCACAAAAAGCAGCTATGGCTAAAATTGAGCCGGAACTTGCTAAAATTGATGCTGGACTAGACAGTCTTCGCACTCAATTGGCGGCTATAACTACAAATAATTAGGTGATAATTATGGTCAATTCTAACGCTCAATCTCAGGATGCTTCAATTTTGTTGGCTCATGCAGAAACAGATGCTTTGCTTCAACAAGTTACTGAACAAATAGATTTAGATACTTTTGATGCTAATGATGCTGAACTCTTGAAGCGTCTGGTTGAATGTTTGGGAGATACGCGGGGGATGACTCGACTGCGTTGTGCGGAAACTTTGGCAGAAATCGGTGAAGATGCTACTCCTTTTTTGTTGGACGCTTTGGGAAATCATGTTAATCCGGTTGTGCGGCGTGCTGCGGCTAAAACTCTGACTTTGATTGGCGATCCGACTGCTGTTCCTAATTTAATTCATGCTTTGTTAAATGATGAGGATACGGTGGTTAAGGGTTCGTCGATTGGGGCGCTGGCGAGGATTGGGGAACCTTCTGTGCAGGCTTTGTTGGATATTTTAGCATCAAGTAATTTGCCGGAAAGTACGATCGGTCATGCGGCTTGGGCACTGGCGTTTATTGGGGCGGGTGCGAAGGAATATTTGTATCGGGCGATCGCCTCTGATTCGCCTGTGGTGCGCGGGGCGGTGGTAGGGGCGATCGCCAAAGTCGCCCAGGAAGAGCCGAAAGCCGAGTTATTCGAGATTTTGGTGAAGTCTCTAACGGATGTTGATGTTGACGTGCGCTGCGAGGCGGCGGCTGCTTTAGGAAATCTCGCATACAAGCCTGCAATCCCCAATCTGATTGAGTTGCTGCACCACGGTGATGGCGAAAGTCGCAGGGCGGCGGCGTTGTCTTTGATGAAAGTGGGCGATCGAAGTGCGATCGAACCCCTACAAACCGCATTAGCTAAGGAATCGGAAGCCGCAGTGCAAGGCGTAATTAAGTTGGCAATTTCTCAAATTAAGTAACTAAAAATATGACGGAATCTGGCACAGGACGGATGCTACTTTCTCACAACTTTGATATGCCAGAAGATGTCTTTCCGCCATTAAGCAGGGAAGATTTAACTCGGGTATTTGCTGAGGGTTTGAGTCAATATCCTCAGATTAAATGCCGTGAATTAAATCATCCGCATTGGATGGTAGAAGTTTTATTTCCTCATCAGGATTTTTCTCCTCCTCAAGTGGGAGAATTTTGCGCTCAAGCTTTGGTGGATAAGCGGATGAGTCAAGGAAAAGTAGATGGTACTTTTCCTGATATTTTGATTTTAGCTGGATTGAAGAAAACTCCGCCTTTGAGTGACGATCCGGAAGCATTGCAACCCGGACAATGGGGAGTTGATGTGGTGGAAACTCAGTCGGCGGATAGTTTTTTGATGGCGCTGGGGTGGGAGGAGAAAACATCCGGGAAAAGTATTGAGGATGTATTTAAGGTTGAAAGGAGGAAGGGGTAAATTTGTAGTTCACTTGCCACAATTTTGCCATTTTTTAACTTTCCTCATCATCTTGTCCTGGTAAATCTAAAGCAATCATTAAAGCGCGATTAAGTTCGGCAATTTTTGCCTCTGAAAGCTTTCCCAGCATTTGGAAAAGTCTAGTTTTGGCCAATACCCGCACTCGATCGGCTTTAACAATTGAATCCTTTTCTAATCCTCCATCAGGAGCTTGAATCAAAACCTGAGCTGGAAAAATCCGCTTGTTTTGTTGGTAACTGGTGCAGGGAACTGCCAACACTACTGGGCTACTAGAATTAATTGCATCGCGACTAACTATAATCACCGGACGATTTCCCCCTTGTTCAGAACCTTCCACAGGATCGAGACGAGCTATATAAACTTCTCCTCTTTTCATTCTTGAGAGTCCGCCAATTTAAACGCCTCCCAAGAAGCTGTAGCAAATTCAGCCTCCATTTGTAAAACTTCAGCTTGATATTCTGGATCGGTTGCCATTTCTGCTAGTGCTGCATCAATTTCTGCTCGTTTCAGCGCCGCTAATTCTCTACGAATAGCCCGCATAATAAATTCATCACGACTTTTCGCTTTTCCCTGGTTTACTGCTCGATCGGTCGCTTCTAGTAAATTAGCAGGGAGACTGATTTTTGCTTCAATTGTAGGATTAGACATCAAAATCACTCCTAACTGAAACCTGAATGTTCTCTAGATATCTATCTTAACTTTTTTTTTCAAAATAGTTATGTATCGAGCGAGGATGTTTTTAAGGTTGAAAGGAGAAAAGCGTAAAAGCTTTTCGTGCTAGATCCCAAAATAACGACCCTACAATCTCGTGAAGCGAAGCTATCCCGAAGGGAATCGCACAAATCAAGCCGTCACAGCCAAAGCCTTGATACTTTCTTGGGTATCACGAGCAATTTTTTGCTAACTATTATACCAGATTGTAGTCTTTTTTCTTGACAGGAATACGAATCACAAACTCTGCCCCTGTGCCCGGAGTTGAAAAACACATTAGCTCACCGCCGTGTTTTTCGGTGATGATTTGGTAACTGATCGCCATTCCCATTCCGGTTCCCTTACCAACAGGTTTTGTGGTGAAAAATGGATTAAATATCTGTTTTTTGATTGATTCGGTAATTCCGCCTCCACTGTCGGCGATCGCAATTTCCACCGAGTCTAAATCAATCACCGATGTAGAAATAGTAATTTGACTTGGATTTTCTTTTCTTTGTTGTTGATTTATTTTATAATTCACCTCATCAATCGCATCTATAGCATTTGCCAGAATATTCATAAACACCTGATTTAATTGTCCAGCATAACACTCCACCAACGGTAACTTCCCATAATTGCGAATCACCTTAATCTCTGAGCAACCTCGATTATCCTTCAAACGGTGTTGCAAAATCAGCAATGTACTATCTATCCCTTCGTGAATATCTACTGACTTGAACTCGGCTTCATCCATGCGCGAAAAATTCCGTAACGACAACACAATTTCACGGATACGCTCGGTTCCAATCTTCATGGATTTCATGATTTGGAGTAAGTCTACCTGCAAAAAATCTAGCTCAATTTCATTTTCTTTAGCTTGAATTTCAGCGACGGGATTGGGATAGTTCTGCTGGTATAGTTGCACTAATTCCAGCAGGTTTTGTGAATATTGCTGAATATGTGTGAGGTTGCCGTGGATAAAGTTAACGGGGTTATTGATTTCATGGGCCACACCCGCTACAAGCTGTCCTAGGCTAGACATCTTCTCAGCATGAACAAGTTGGGATTGAGTTCGTTTAAGTTCGAGCAATGTCTCTTCTAACTGACGCTTTTCCTTGACTTCCCTCTGTGAATCTTCTAGCTCATGGATGATTTGTCGGAGCAAACACTCCTTTTTTTGATTGGTTTGTTCCAGTTCCAAACAGTTTTTTTCCGCTCGCTCTAACTTTTTTCGCAAAATTCGGTTTTCTTTTTCGAGCTGCTGAGTTTTTGTTAAATTATCTATCTGTTCTGATAGCATATTATTATTGTCCTCCAAGTAGCAAAGTAATAAAGGTTTCATTATGAAAACAGGATATTTTCTGATTTTTGAAAGGAGAAATTTCGCCATTGGTGTAAAACCCACAACTTGGCAATGCCTGGGTTAAACAGGCTTGAGTTAGCGCATATTCTTCTTTTGTCCGACTACCTAAAATTTGTCGCCGACTAGCACAGGACAAATACAGAGCCGCCGCAGGTACTTTACCTGGATAATTTTCTAAGGCTTGCATCATAGATCTTTGAGATGCAGTCAGAATGTTATCATGGGTGGTTTCGGTAATTTGAACGATCGCGCCTTCGGGAATGTCCCCAAAAAAGGTCACGCTTCCGACGGCTGGATCGTAAACCCCACTGGGCGCTCGCATATAGTAATGACTTTCATCCGAATCAAACACGGCCAGGGGATATTCTGAAGAGGGCGGCAATTTCCCCAAGTAGTGATGATAAAATTCTAGAGCGGGTTGGCGATCGATTTCGTACAGGATATTTTGAGAGGCTTTGGTGACTGTACCTTTTTTACCAAGTGGATTCCAGCCACTAGCAACGCCATGAGAAAAGAGAATATCTCCAGAGATTAAAAGAATGGGAATCGCATCGCTACAAACTTCTGTCCCGAAGAATTGATAGGTTTGTTGGAAGCGCCACTGATCCGCCGTCAGTCCGCCAAAAATCTGGACTTGTTTGTCTAAAGCTTGATTCAAGCTATCTAAAATCAATACGGCACTTGCGGTTAGACTTTCTGGGAAGGTAATACAAAGTTTAATCGGATCTTGATGACCTGTTTTTGCTTGAACAATAGCAGTTTGAATCGCCGCCTCCAAGTCCTGAGAAATGCCTCGTCCAATCCCAGCACGGATAGTAATGCGATCGGAACAAAATAGCATGAGGGTAAGTGAATCTTGTTCAAATCCTAAAACAGAAGACATTTCTCCATCCGTTGTGCCACCAATCAGTTGAATTTCGGGATATTGCTGATGAATTTGATGCAAAATTAGGGTATGATCGAAATCAATGGCAGCCAACAAGATACCTGCTTGAGGAAGTTCGCCTGATAGGGAATCATCACATTGCTCTAGCACTTCTGTTATTGCCGCTAGAGAGTCAGGATCGTTGCTATGACCAACGACAGCTTTTAACATAGGTCTGCTCCTGTATTTTCGACACTAAATGATTACAGAAATATACATAGTTGTTATCTACTATTAGATTCCTGATTTTGTATTAATTTTTAACAAACTTGACGGCGATCGCAGCCTATCAACAATCGATTTTTAGCCCTGCTATTTTATGAGTATAGCGAAAAATTCCGCCTTGTCAATTTTAAATATAACTTACGCATTCAGGCCTTCAAACCTTAGTTTTTTACCCTTACTGTGGACTACAACCAAGCATTTTCGTCCATCTAACCCCAATACGCTTGGGTTAAGACAGTGCGGTGGGCCAGACGTTTGAAAAACAGACACTGCAATTGCCGCTCTTTTGAGCTCTCTTCGGACAAAAAAAGCGTTAACAATCGCGTATTGCATCTAACCCGGTTTCTGACCACCCGCGATCTCATATCCGTTTGATGCGGAATTTTATCTGATGGAGTTTTGTAGGGGCCATTGGTGTCAACTTAACGTCAAACCTATTATCAGTCTTCTGTCTGGCGATTAAGGCTCTTCTCCCGCTCCTAGCCCCCGCAACGATTCGGGGGGGATAAAAGTCTTCTCTTTCGTCCCCCTACAACCTTGAAAGGATGCGAGGGGGATCGACGCTCTGCTAAAAACGAGATTTATCAATGGTTTCAGGCGATTGTTGACACCAATGGGTAGGGGCCATTTTGCCGATATATTTGATAAGTATCGACAAATTATATAACCCGCCCAGCGCGTACAATTAGGATGCAACCGGATTTGAGATGAGTCAGTCCTATTAAAAAAGTGTTGCCAGAATCATCAATTTTATAACAATTATGAAAAGTTGCTCCTGACCGCGCCGGACGGATGCTGGGCCGTTTCCCTACAGATGCTAGCACGCTCGTATTTAGCAATACTTTTGGGAATTGGTATTAGCCTACAACTTCAGTCTTGGAGGCAACTTTACCACAGACGGTAGTGCTAGGGGGAATTGCCACTACAAAACGCTATCAGGACTTACGCAACTGGCACAATTAGCGGGGGGCCCCGTCGGATCAAAGCCTAGTTTTTCGTGCTATATCCAAAAACGGGGCCCCCTACAATCTTCCTTTGATTAATGACTTACGGGACATCCTCCTCTAGTTAACCCTGTTAAGAAATTATTGGTGTCAAAGAAATGTTCTACAGACTCAATCTTTAAATCCTCTGTGACTTTAGCAATGCTAAGACCAATAACTTCAATAGTTTCTCCTGTCCCTTGATGCTCTTTATAAGAACCCTTAAAAGTCCCCCAGTGTCTCCACTTAAACACAACGTTAGGAGGCCCGGCAACGACTTCGACTAATTCCCAGTGAAAGCCATCGGGAAAAGCTGTGTGAAACAGGTTGTAGGATGATTGAAAGGTTTCATCAGAGGCGCGGTAATAATCTGAGTTTTCCAGAAATAGATTATAGGTTCCCTGATCTACAACATCTTGGGCTGTGTATTCTTTTCCTCCATTAGTGCTCATACGGAATTTATCCGTAACTACAGAGATCCATTGTTGGGGATTGGTTTTGAAGGATGCTTCCATTTCAAATGTTCTCACCAAGTTATAGGCGATCGCATTTAAAGACCCTTCGGCATGATTGTGTTTCCGTTCCTTTTCCAAGAAAGCATTAGTGCGAGAATAGTCTGGACGATTCCCGTCGCGCCATTCTACTCCATCATCCTGTTTGAGAACTTCTTCTCTATCTTGCACCCAGAGGGGTAAGCCGGGAGTTGTACTCATACTTGTTAATCTTCCTATGATGTGGGTTAGTAAAAATCTTGATACTGCAATCAAAGACTGACGGTTCTGATTCTATAGTATTTTAAATGTTCTATACCCAAAAAAATCGCCCTGTCAATCCTATGCCACCATTAACCTAACTATCTGCACGCTTATAATTCATCACCAAATCCAACCGCGATAAAGAACTTGTCGCCGATTCCCGCACGTAGGAATCAACTGCTTCATCATTAGCAAATCTGGTAAGAATTTCTACACAACGAGGATCGCCCACAGAAGCAAGGGCATTCACGATCGCCACCTGTACCGCTACATTATCTGTTGTTGTCAGCGATTCCACCAAAATCTCAAACGCAGAGGAACCCATCTGTCCCAAGGCCATCACGGCTGCAATATGAACCACAGGATTAGCGTCATCAATCGCCTTTTTTAATCCCTGCAAACCGACTTCTGGGAAAGATAATTCAGGATAATTAATCGCAACTTGTGCTAATACTTTCGCTGCACTTCCTCGTACCGTCACGTTGTCGCTGTTTAACAATGCGTCAACTACCGATGGTACTGCATCCTCGCCGATCGCACCCAACACCTTCACCGCCGCCCGACGATAAACGACATCTTCGTCGTCTAAAATGGCCACCAGTCGAGGAATTGTATTTTCATCGCGGGAATCGGCAATTTCAAACATCGCCCGATCGCGCATATGAGGATTCGGGTGTTTTAGCTGTTCAAACAAAGCATCTGTTGTCATGATTTAAGAAGGAAGAACGAAGAAGGAATAAGGAATAAGGAATAATACTCTGGTTTCTGAGTAATATCGTGTCAATTGGATTACTAGCGATCGAAACTGTTTGTAGTGCGGACTTAAGTCCGCAGCATCAGAGGACTAAAGTCCTCACTACAAACCTGATAACTCCTCAATTAAGATAATTAGGATTTTGCTGAGTTATGAGCTTCTATTTTAGCTTGTACTAACCAATCTCGAGCGGTCGCATCGGTTTTATAGCCGCTGAGATCGCCTAGTTTTTCGAGGGCAATTAATGCAGCATACTGCAAATCCCAGATTTTTGTTTCCAAACAGGCTTGCAATGCTGGAATAGCACGCTGCTCTCCGAGTTCCCCTAGGGCGATCGCCGCGGCTGCACGGGATTTCTGAAACTGTGGTTGGGAGTTGTTCAAAGCTTCCAATAACAAATCGTAGGCGGGAGCGTGTTTGAGCCAGCCAAACAATTTTACTACATGAAAATGCGCTCCGTAGTCATTGTTTGCTTCTTCGGCAAAGGTGGCAAAAAGTGCAGCAGGTGCATCCTTTGAGTAATGTTCTAAAATGGTTTTTGTTGCTAAATAGCAACGTCCAAAATCCGTTTCGTATAATTGCTGAATCAGAAACGGTAAATCTGGTAATTTTTCATAACTGTGCACTAAATCCAAATCTTTGGGTTCGTCCCGCAAGGTTTGTTCTAAATAGGGTTTAATTGTCTCAAATGTTAGGGATTTGTCAGCGATTCCGGCTGCTGCTAGCATCCGAATTCCCCTCAGCCGAAAGACTAATGATACGGGACATTTGGCAATATTGGGAATGGCATCGTAGTAATGGGCATCAATTAAATCCTGAATTGATAATCTGCGCCCTAGGACATTTTTGTGTTGTAGCATGGCGACAACTTTTCCCATTTGAGAAAAGTCTCGGGTTAGGCGGCAAATTGCGGCGATCGCAGCACTAGCAGTTGGTGGATCGGCATCATTGACAAATTTGCGAATTCTTGCCTCCGCTGGCTGATAATCTAACTTAGTCAGGGTGTGGATAATTACTCGGTGGGTTTGTCCGGGTTTATCCAGCAATTGAGCAACTTCTTCTAGGATATCGGTGTCTTGAGTGCCAATTTCGCCGATCGCCCAAACGGCATTTTCGACGGTGTAACAATCATCATCGCTCAAACAAGTGCGAATCACCGGCAATGCTTGGACAGCTTGGAGTCTTCCCAAGGTTTCCACTGACTTGCGGCGGACAATGCGGTTGTCTAGGGATGGATCGGTTTGCTGTACTGCTCGCATCAGTGCTGCGATCGATCGCTCTGTAGGAAAATTTATCAAATGGGAAGCGGCTATGTAGCGGGAATCCTCTTCGCCGATTTGGTCTTGTGGCGTATCTAAAAGGGCGATCGCCTGATCTTCCGTTAAATTAAAAAAACTAAAAAAGCGTTTATCCATAAAAATTAGCCGTCTGGGATTAATTGTAATATCAATTCGCTTGAACGATCGCAATAATAAGTTCCTGGCGTTCGTAGTGCGGACTTCAGTCCGCAAGCAGGAGCGGACTGAAGTCCGCACTACAAACCGTTTTTCTTATTGGTAATCGATCAAACTCGATCTAACAGCATATCTTTATTTAAACACAATAACAAGCCCAGGAATTCTTTACCCTTACTTCACCGAAATCGGTAAAGCAATGAGCCAAGAGTTCCTAGACTTGTCGGGGTAGAAACTACCCAGTTACGACATCACAAACCTGTCTAATTAATTAGGACAGGGAGTTGATGGCGTAGTCAAGAAGAGCATTGTACTCAGTCAAAGCTTGAGCAGACATATCGCGAGGAGCGCAACCGCGGTTACGAGCAAAGCTTAAAGCTTCAACGTAAGGAGCAGTAGGCAAGCTCAAAGCGCGATAGACTTCGCGTTGACCAGCAATACCCCATTCATCAAGAGGGCCTGTGCCGCCAACTACTAGGCAGTATTGAACCAAGCGCAGGTAGTGCTTGATGTCGCGGTGGCATTTTGCTTTGAAAGTATCGGTGGAGTTAGCTTGACCGGATTCGTTCAAGTAAGGATACTTTTTGATGCAAGCATCATAAGCTTCTTTAGCAACTGAATCCAGGTTGTTACCCAGTTTTTCTGCTGCTTCTAAACGAGCAGCAGAGCGTTGGATAGAACCTTGTACTGATTCTAAATCTGAGGTGCTGGGGAAGCGTCCTGCTGCATCAGCAGAAGCAATCGCGGTGGTGAGAACTGATTTCATTTCCTAAATCTCCTAAACTGATTTTGACTGTGAGCGTAGTTTCTATTTTGCTGAGCGAATTGCGATTAGCAATGAACTAGCTCAGGGCAGAAATGATGCGATCGAAGTAGCTGGAAGATTCAGCAACCAAGCTAGCGCAACGATCTTCAACTACGGTTGTTCCCATTTTGCGCAACTTAGCACCAGCAAATTTTTCGCTGGGGTTGTCTTGGATGTGAGCAGCGGCTTGAGCCTTCATGATTTGAACTGCACGCACGGTGGAGGTGGTGGGTACGCCCAAAGCTGCGTAGGTTTCTTTCAAACCATTCAAGCAACGGTCATCAAGAACTGAAGCATCACCAGCCAAAAGAGCGTAGGTGACATAGCGCAGAATGATTTCTGCATCGCGCAAGCAAGCTGCCATGCGGCGGTTAGGATAGCAGTTACCACCGGCTTGGATCAAGCCTTGGTTTTCGCAGATCATACCGGCAACAGCGTCAGAAACCATGCAGCTAGCGTTGCTGGCGATCGCGTTTACAGCATCCAAGCGTCGGTTGCCGCTGGCAACGAAAGCTCTGAGGGCAGCAATATCACCGACGGTGGAGGTGCTGGCATCGGCTGAAACTACAGATCTTGAAAAAGCGTCAAGCATTGAGTTCTCCTTAACTTAGACGAAAAATTATTTCTTATCTCAGTTGGTCAACTTAGTGACGAACTTGATGGTTTTGAATATATCTTTGGGATGATGCCTTCGTCTCATTCCTGAGAAACAAAGTAACAATTTGTTACTTTAGTCGCTAAAAGCACATTTTTTCGTTGAACTGACATCTTCCACCATTCTCGCCTAACAGGCTTTCGGGCCTATGAAGCAAGACACCAAGTTACTTGTGGGGCATCGCGCCCACCCTTGAAAAACTTGTGGGCAATGGTGCAAGATGTGATTTAAACTCACATCCTGAGCTCGCAAGCTATGTTAAGTATGTCGATCAGACCCTACGCGGGTGAAAGTGACCTGGAAGCGATCGCCGATTTAATCAATACTTGCGAAGCAGTCGATCGGCTCGATGAAGGCACTTCCATCTCTGAATTGGAACAAGAATTTAACCAACCGTCCCGAGATTTAGCTCGCGATATCTGCCTTTGGGAAGATGCGGGCGGCAAATTAATCGGTTTCTCCGAGTTGTGGATTTCGGAAACAGGAGAACCCATCGACGGTGGGCTGTCGTTTTACGTCCATCCCGAGGCCCGCTGCGGGGATGTGGAAGCGGCGATAGTGGCTTGGGGCGAAGGGCGGATGCGCGAGGTAGCAAAAGAACGGGGTAAGCCAGTGAAACTCCGATCCTGGGCTAGGGCTGAGGATCGCTATCGCATTTCTGTACTTACAAATTGCGGTTTTATAGTCGATCGCTATTTTTGTCGCATGGCGCGATCGCTCTCGGAACCGATCGCAGAACCCCAATTTCCCGAAGGTTTTGCGCTGCGTGTATTCCCCGGCGAACAGGATGCAGAAGCTTGGGTAGAAATGTTCAACCAGTCGTTTATCGACCACTGGAACCACCACGATTTAACAGTCGAAAAATTTAAATACGATTTAGCAAAACCCAGTTATAGAAAGGATTTAGACTTAATTGCTGTAGCTGCTGACGGGACTTTTGCAGCTTTCTGTTATTGCGAAATTAACTCCGAAGAGTGCGATCGTACTGGACGAAATGAAGGCTGGATTGCTGTTCTTGGTACGCGGCGCGGTTTCCGCAAACTTGGATTGGGACGAGCGATGTTGCTGGCTGGCTTGCAGCGACTAAAAGCTGCCGGTGTCGAGACTGCGATTCTCGGCGTGGATACTGCAAATCCTTCCGGTGCATTGCGACTTTACGAGTCTGCGGGCTTCCACAAGATTCGCGACAGCATTTCTTATGTTAAGGATGTTTGATCGATGTCAGTATTTTAGGAGGCAGAGCCTCCGGGTATGGGTTCCCAGGCAGAGACTAGGAACGAGAATTTTCTCGTTGAAACCGGGTTTCTGGGCGGGACTGACGCACAGGGTTTAAGAAACCCGGTTTCTCTGTGTAGGCCTTGTCACCAAACAATATTTCTCATAGAAACCGGGTTTCTGGGCGGGAGTGTACAGTTGGCGATCGCACTCCAACTCCAGAAACCCGGTTTTTTAACGGATTTGCGAGTTCAAACGCCATATTTTTGTCAAAAAACCCGGTTTCTCATCAGCCCTAAAAGTTTTATCTAAAAAAGTTTTCCTACCCCCTTGACAATTATGTAGTATGTGGGTAGTATAAATATATGGAAAGCACAGGAGAGCCAAAAACCTGTATTTTCCGTACCAAATCTGAACCTTGACAAATAAATAGCGTTCGAGATTTCAAGGAACATCAATTTGAAAGTCTTGCAATAGAGACTTAATTGTCATGTTGTTACTTTTCACGAGAGTGTTCAGTTACAAACTGACTCGACCCGACGAGTCAGATATTGTACCAAGTCAACCGAATTCCAACGAATTTCAGGCGGATTCAGAACAGAACAATTGCGATCGATCGCGCTCGGCCCAAAAGACTGAAGAAATCCGCCATCTCAAACAAGCTTACCATTTAGAGCGGCGTTTGTTTGTGTAAAAATTGTCGTGTGGGCGCAGATGCGAATGCTGGCAATTTTTACCGACTAACGCCACAACTCAACAGCAGAAAAGCTACTAATCCAAAATCTCAAATCTCAAATCTCAAATCGCTTAAGGAGGTAACAGTTATGGTTCACATTCGTTTTGAAGGACGTTCCTATGATGTGGCAGAAAACCAACTGGGTATCACGGTAGGAATGAGCGACAAAACAATTCAGGAACGTCTAGCCAATCATTTTGATGTCAAGAGCGATCGCTTCGAGTCTTACGTGTTCGATCGCCGTCCCAGCGGTGATTTAATTGTCCGCCCAGAGGCAGTTTACGGCTAAGAATTTACTTTTATTCCGCGCCCTAATTCGAGAAGCATACAAACATTAGGGTTCTAGTTCTGAAAAGATTGCGGGTTCAAGTCCCGCTGAAGGCTTCGGTCTTTATGGTGAAATGGTAAACACGCTAGAATTTGTTAAAAGCTTTTCCAACTTGCGCGGTATAAAAAATCATCACCAAAAAATATCAGTTTTCGGGGGCGCACCCCAACAAAAGAAGCTTACAAACTGGTAACGTTCGACTTAAAATCGAATCGTGGGTTCGATTCCCACCTCGCCGCAAGGCGCAAAATACAAAGCTTCTCTGACTCGTGCGCCCCCTCTTATATCTGAAGTTTTTAGATCGGTCACGCAGTTACAAAGTTCCACTTCGCGCCCTCACAAATGAAGCTTACATACTAGCTCTTGGTAGAGCATTTCTCTTTAAAGAAAAGGTTGCGGGTTCAACTCCTGCGTATGAACAACGGCTTTCTTAACTTGCGCGAAGTGACCTTTACTACCACCAACATTTTGATTTGATTTCTCTTCATAAAAAAGGTTCGTAGTGAGGACTTTAGTCCGCAGAAAAAGAAGGACTGAAGTCCTCACTACAAACCTTATGGGATAAAGGTTCGTAGTGAGGACTTTAGTCCGCAGAAAAAGAAGGACTGAAGTCCTCACTACAAACCTTATCGAAAACAAAGGAGAATATCCCCTCTTAAATTTTTAGTTCCGCGCCCTAACATATGAAGCGCATACACACTATTCAACCAATTGGTCACAGGTTCAAATCCTGTCAGTCCCGTTTAAGGGGCTGTAGCTCAGGGGTAGAGCAATCGGTACGTTAAACCGCTTTTTAAACTTGTGCGGAACTTCCAATTTTTTAAGGACTTCAGTCCTGACAACAAACGAAATACTTCGCGCCCCAACTGATGAAGCTTACACACTTTAGTAAATATAACTGCCCTAAGGTACCGATATTCGAGCGATCGAATTAGGGAAGCATTCCGAGTCTCTAGTTCTAGATGAGGTTTGCGCGTCCACTGCCAAATAAAACTGGTAAGAACGGCTGTGCTTAAAGCTTTATTGACTTGTGCGAAGTGTTTTAAATTTTAACATCTTTGCAGCTAAATCTCATGCCGAATCCGGGCTTTTTCCCTTGAATCCGCGCACAGTGCGAGCTGAGTTTCATGGTGTGCGGTCTCAAATACCGAGTCGGAGGGGAGATTTCTAAGTGGATTTGGTATGCCAATAATTTGATTAGCAAGTTTCAATAATTATGAGCGAACATAGATTAGATAGAATCGTCATCGAACGACCTCGCGGTGGGTTGAGAAGCAGCTTAAAAAAGGTGAAAGGAAACAAGAAATTTTTGAATAAACTTACTGATGCAGCCTGCACAGATGGACTGTTGAGCCCTTATCTACTAAAACTGAGAAGGAAAAGCAAATATTTTTCTGATTGTCTGGGGCCTTTATTTCGCTGGCTGCGGAGCAAAGTAGGACAAAATTGGGATGATGTCTACAGGGAACTGTGTCAAATACTTAATATCAGTACGCTTTCTGGAAAACATATTCTATCCCATGTCTGGGAGTTTGTGGAAAGAGATGCTGTGTTAGTTGATGGAATTGTTTACAGTCGCAAAGCTCACCGTCAACTTGGTAAGTGGCGTGATAAACTTTACGTTCATCCCGAGACGCGGATGCTATGTGTAGCAAACAAAGTCAGAAAAGAACCTCCCAAAAAGCCTGATGATTTTGTTAATATCGATGACGATCATCATTATCGCAAGATAGATGGAATTTGGTATCTGATTGAGCTGGTAGATCGGGAAGAATTAGAAGTAACTAAATATTACTCTCATGTAAAAATATGGAAGGATACTGCGAGCAAACGTCAGTGCAACAAGAAGCAAATTAAGTTCATCACAGAACAACTCAGTAAGAATTAAAAGACCGGGTTTGTAGTGAGGACTTCAGTCCGCATCAGGTTTGTAGTGAGGACTTCAGTCCGCATCAGATTTGTAGTGAGGACTTCAGTCCTCAAAAATACGTTGGTATTAGCTATGAGCAATAAACTGGCAATTTACCGATCGCCCAACGAGATAGATACCCTCCTCCATGCGTTCCAAGAATGCAGCCTACCGCGCAGCGAGTGGACGCACGAAGCCCATTTAACCGTTGCTTTATGGTATTTTCTGTTTTGCGAATCGGAACAAGAGGCGATCGATACGATTCGCAATAGCATTAAACGTTACAACTCGGTTCAAGGAATTGAAACCACACCAAACAGCGGGTATCACGAAACGCTAACGCTGTTTTGGGCACAAACTGTGCGCGAGTATCTGGCTGATGAAAGCCCGAATCGCTCGATCGTACATTTGGCTAACGGTTTGATTGCCGAATATGCCGATCGCACTTTACCCTGGAGTCACTACACCCGATCGCACCTGATGTCCTGGGAAGCTCGGAATAATTGGGTGGAACCGGATTTAAGGGCGGAGTCAGTAGTCAGTAGTCAGTAGTCATTAGTCATTAGTCATTAGTCATTAGTCATCTCGCCCGCTCGCGAAGTCGAAGGGTGGTCATCAGTCATCAGTCATTAGTCATTTTAGCCGAAGAGCGACTGGTGCTGTATCTCGACTTCGCTCGATAACCGCGTAGCCGAAGCAAG
>NZ_JAUBUN010000066.1:0-32182 GCF_036702665.1 Microcoleus sp. Aus8_D2 | reverse complement strand
GCCAGCCTAGCAATTACCGATTACAATCTGTACCTCACTCATATCATGTCCGGTCGATTACCATCACAAAAACGGTTGGTAGTGCGCCCGAAAGTCCGCAGCCAGAGCAGACTTTCGGGCGCACTACCAACCAATCTTATTGTGGTCAATCCACTGGACATGATATTATATATCATCTCAACGTGAATTTAACGCTGTTCGCTCTGCTGGAAATGCCGCCCAACTTCCTGATGACATACGTGCCAAAAATACAAAGCTAAATTCAGAACAGCTAATAATTTAGTGCCATCTTCTAGCATCGCGTGTACTCCGAGACTTCGAGAGCCTAAAATATCCTCAAACCGCGAGATAGCAAACAAAATAAATGCTGCAACTAATGGCAGGTAAGGAGTGGTTTTGATGTACCGCCAAAACTTAACTCCGTAAAGGAAAACAGCAGTCGCATAACACAAATAAATTAATTTCTTAGATATTCCCAACCGAGAAAGAATCAAAGTCATCCGAAACCTGTCATCCAGGAAAAAGACTCCCAGCAGTAAAGCACTAAAAAAGAAAAATATTGCCGATCGACTGCGCGGCTCTTTTTGGCGCAGCACTCCGAAAGTAAATGCACAAATTGCGACTGGGATGCACCATAAAACTTCGGAAACTCCGGTGAGAAGGCCTTCGTAAGGGAACCAGGAATTAAAAGGATCGCTAAACAAACGTTCAACTCCGTCTCCCTGGTTGTTGAGTTTGGCGTATAGGCTCAGCCCGCCCAAAATCAGGACAGTCAGAGTGTTGAAAGCAGCTAAAAACGGTACTTTAAAAAAGTTTTGTTTGAGGAATTCTAAAAGAGTTGCCAACTTGGAAATTTGATCGAATAAAGGCAGATGCTTCATAAATATAGCCTTTTTCCTAATGGTGAGGTATGTCTGATAATTGGGAATTGGTAATTGGTGATTGGTAATTGGTGATTGGGAATTGGTAATTGGGAATTGGGAATTGGGAATTGGGAATTGGTAATTGGGAATTGGTAATTGGTAATTGGGAATTGGGAATTGGGAATTGGTAATTGGAAATTGGTGATTGGGAATTGGTAATTGGAAATTGGAAATTGGAAATTGGTGATTGGTAATTGGTAATTGGTGATTGGTGATTGGTGATTGATTGTGCTTGAAAAAAATCACTTGCTCGGGGCTATATTGTCTCCCAGTGATAGATTTTGTTACTTTTTCACCGGCAGCCAAACGACAAATGTAGTGCCACTATCGGTTGGATATAAATGAGCTTCCGCAGATGGCAGCCATTCCGGATTTACTGGGGAAAATACTTCGATTTCTCCTTGCATTTGGCGGACTAAATCGCGGGCTATCACCAAACCCAATCCTGTACCGGGAATTTCTGTCTGGGCTTTTTCTCCCCGGTAGTGCCGCTCAAATAAATGCTCTAAATCCTGGGGTGGAATGCCGGAACCGGTGTCGCTGACTGCAACTGCTACGGCAGGCAGCGGGCGGTGGTTCGCCTCGTAGCTTACTTTAATATAAATTTGGCGGCCGGCAGGGCTATATTTCAAAGCATTGTCAATTAAATTGCTCAACACTTCGCGCAAAGCTCGATCGTTCGCCGAGACTGGCGGCAAATCCGCCGGAATGTCGGCTAGTAATGACAGATGCCTTTCAGAGGCGATCGCAAGAGCGGAAATTAACAGCGGTTTTAAGACTAATGGCACAAAACAGGATTTCTCTAAATTGGCCGCAGGTGACAGCGACAGAGGAGAATGCCTGGTTAATTCTACATGGGAGGTTGCTGTTTCTGAAGTGCCAGATGGGAGTCTCAGATTTGCTTCGCCGGTGTCAACGGTGCGATCGAACTGGGCGAGCAATTCAGAGAGCCGATCGCTCTCTCGGACAATACTAAAAGCCACATTGCGGTTTTTGTCTTCTGGTACCAACCTGCGCGCTAACAGTTTGCCAAAAGTTCGCAACGCTGTCAGCGGACTTTTGAACTGGTGCAGCAAATTATGCATCGTGTCGTAAACTTGAGCCTGGATTTGGCGAGAAGATCCCAATTCCTGCTGCATCCACTGCGATCGCTGGTCTAAAATGCAGGCCAGGGCCAAGCTGCGAGCAATTTGTTGCATCTGAGCCTCCTCTCGATCGTTCCAAGCCCTGTCTTGCCTACCGCTGACCAGGAGACCCATGACAGCTCCCTCGTGTATCAGAGGCGTCACTATTTGCCGGCGCTGCTGCCACAGGTTCTCCGGGCCTTGGCACCGATCGTCCCGGTTTTCAAAACCCGGAAGTGGTTCGGGTGCGATCGCCCCCACCGTTAATTCTTCCACAGGCAGAGCCGGCGGCGCCAGCAGCCGCGGCACCGGTTTGGCTGTCGAGCTTGCAGCCGATTGCAGCCTCAAGCCCTGATTTTCTGCCGATTCGACTGAGGTTTCTGGGTAAACCGCGATCGGCACCAACTTTGCCTCGCTCCCGGATACCAGCTCTTGTGTCAGGTATACCGCGCTGAATGTCGCGCCCAAACTGACGGCGATCGCTACTTGCGATCGGCAAAGCTTGACAAATTCTGAACTGGCTGGCATTAACATGAGCGCCACATTAAGATCTTTAACGGAATTCTAAGTAAATTACAACTGGTCAGCCGCCGATTACAGATGAGAGACTTTGAGATTTGAGGTTTCTTCCTTTGGTTGAAGGCTGCCGGAGTTGAAGATCCATCGGCTCTCACGAACCAAAATTGCCTCACAGCCTCGTCCCCGCAGCTTCCACATCTACCTCTTCTTGGCTTTTGCCCTCTCTGTTTCGGGCCACCATACCACAACCGCTACACTTTTGTCGATCGACAAAAGTGTTAAGATTATGTCGATATATTAAAAACAGTTGATTTTTGGAGCTAGAACGGATATACTGGCCTCGGATTTGGTAGCTATGATTACCTAAAAATTGGATCTAAAGCCCCGTCCGATCGGGACGGCTTTGATGGTTGAATTATATATTGTTGATTCGCCAGATGTAAAAATCAGGTCTCAACTCTATAATTCAAAAAATCTCAAATAGGTTGGGGCATCAACCGAGGATGCTCGGCAAGATCAGACAAGCTGTGCTTGAAGAAAGCTGTTGGAATCCCAAATCCCCATGCGTTTAGACATGGGGAGTATGTCAAAACCGGTCTGCTCATACTGTCTGCTCACAGAGGAGGTAAAGAAATTGGCCAGGAGACGCAAACGCAAAAGTCGCCGCCGACAAGAAGGACGCAGAATTTTAGAGTGTGTGCCTCAATATAGCATCGAGAGCGGCGAAGATAAACCCGTAACAGCGGCTCGCAAGTTCATCCATGCCGAAGGCATTGCTCCCCCAGCTTTACTGTTGGTCAAGCGTAACGAGCATACCACCGACAGATACTTCTGGGCTGAAAAAGGTTTATTTGGAGCCCAATACGTAGAAGAGAACCATTTCTTGTTTCCCAGCTTAAAGGTGATGCTGGAAGCAACCGCAGAAAAAATTCCTGTGGTGTCCGCCAGTCGCGCATAGCTCAAAATGTTTAGCTCAAAACATTGACAGCAATGTTTTTATAGCTCTTTTAACAAAAGCGCGATAGTTCTCATTGTCTGGAGAGTGCCAACTGAAATTTAGGCGAAAAGTCCTTGGGAAGTTAGGGTATAAGGAGCCATCGCCACAGGAGAGATCGCCCTTGAAAGGGCGATCGGCACAATTGGCACTCTCAGGATAATGGTTTTTTTGACTGGGCCCAAAAACGGATACAAACCCGGAATCGAGTCGCGAGCCACCCCAAATTGGGGACGAAAATTAAAGCTCCCAGATGCATCTGTGGAATAAATCTCAAATCAAAAATCGCAAATCGTTTGACTGTTTTGACTGGGCCCAAAAACGGATACAAGCCCGGATATCGAGTCGCGAGCCACCCCAAATTGGGGACGAAAATTAAAGCTCCCAGATTCATCTGTGGAATAAATCGAAAAATGGAAAATCGAAAAATGGAAAATCGTTTGACTGTGCCAGTCGATCGAACTTTCGGGTTCTCCGAGAGAGCCACAAGCAGTCATCCGTTCGTCTGCTCGAAGTCGAAGCACGGCATCTAGCATATCAAAAAACGTTCCGCACCAAACTTTTAATTTTCCAGCGGTGTCAAATTTAAAGCTTTTTGCATAGTTGCTAGTTCGTCGCGGTGAGCTCTGACAGTCACAAAGCTTTTAGTTGGGCCTTCCGAGTCAGCAACTGATTCGAGTTTGAGGGAAACTTGCTCGGAACGTCCAGCTTTTTTCCAGTAAAATACGCCCGTCAGTGGCGACAGCAGTACCAAACCTAGGAAAATTTGACCTTGCTGAGGTACTAGCATTCCCAAAACCAGTCCCAAGCAGAGAGCCCCGCCTGCACTCAACAGGGTTAAAAAGATAGCTAAAAACCAACTCGGCCGCACAAAACCCTCAAAGGTGACTTTATAGTTGGGGGCATCAACGGCTGCAACTCGGTAAGCCCTAGAAGCAAAATACTCTTGTAGCTGGGTTAACAGTGACTCTTGGGCGCTCTCGGAAGCAAGCTTGACCTGTTCGATGCGATCTTTGACTGAGGCCTTGATGAAGAAAAACAAGCCAACAGCCAGCAGCAGCGTCATCACAAAGGTTGAAGAAAGAACAGTAGTATCCATCGGTAGAAGTTTGTGTAATTGAAATTATCTACTATTACTTTACATAAGTTTACAGACGAAAGCGATCGAGGACTTACGCACACACTTTTTTAACAAAATTCGCAGAAAGCTCTGTAGCAAGACGTTTTTCTCCCCATCACTAAATTCCCATATCTCCCCATCATCCATAATTCTCAAGTGACAATGCGTAAGTCCTGACGTAGTGTAGCTGCTCTCATCGCTGTGTGGCGATGCTGGCAAAGCGAAGGCAGGAAGGCAATTCGCTTTGCTAGTAGCGCCAGCATCTCAAGGGTTTAGGCATCCGATTCCAACGCCGGCTAACCCGTGTGACCAGTTTCTAAGGCGCGGGGCCGACGCCCTGACCCGCCGTTACCCTGACCGATGTACTCGATCCAGAGACGAGCCAGGTCTTGAGCTTGGTGCCGCCACTCGGGCAGGATTTGATACATCCGGCGGGGGCGGCCGCGTCCTTCTACTTTTTTCCAGTAACCGGTGATGACGGCTTCATCTTCGAGAAATTTCAAAGCGCTGTAGAGGACGGTATCCGAAAGTCGGTAGATGGGGAATTCCCTTTCTAGTTGTCCGATGAGTTCTGTACCGTAGGAATCTCCGCGCAATAACACCGAGAGAATGTAGCACACTGCTAGTTCCTTGTTTAGATAAACAGGAGGGGGGTCTTGAAAAAATTGATAGATATGTTCAAATTTCATCTGTCTTGTCCGCTGGAAACTCTCGTGATACCGTCAGGTTAACGGGAGAGGAAAGCGGGGCGGGGTGTGCCGCTTTCTAAGGATTAAGTCGGAAATCGGGGAAACAGAGATGCAATATTTCCCCAGTTGTGTTGATTGTCAGAAACGCTTGTCTTGCACGGGAGGTAATGTTTGCCTGCGCCACAGTCTCTGAGCGCTGATGTAACTAGCTTACTCAGTTCCTCTTCCAATCTATCGCAACCACTATTGTCAAGTGTGCGATCGCCACGAGCGAGTTGCAGCTAATTCGGGAGTTGGTGTTTTAACTTTTAAGTCAAAATTCGCAATTTCCCCAAACCAAACCTTTTGTCGGGTTCGTCTATGCGCTCTAGCTTGTCAGAGTTCGCCGGCTTTTTTACGCAGCAATTTGGCCTTTAAACCGGACTCAGGCCTAACATGGCGCGCAGTGTAAAAGTTAGAAAGACAAAAGTCGCTACAATCGAAGTAATCAGGGCGATCGCAGTTGCCGGTCGATCGAGCAGAGGTTTGAGTCGCTCGAACAGAAAAAAGAAGATTCCGAGACAGACAGTAATCAAAAAACGGGGGTAGCGAGAGACGTTATTAATGAAATCTTGCATGAGCACAGGTGGGGTAAAGTGTTACAGCTCGATCTTTGACTGGTAACACTTGTGAGCGAGTTAGACAATTTTGGCACAGCCGGAGCTAAATCTGCCGATCGGGCGATCGAGCATTCTTCAAGGGCGATGCTAACAGATATAATTCTAACGAAAATTTTTGGTCGTGCGATCGGGCGCTGTCTGTTTAATCCCGGGACGCGACCAGGGCGCGATCGATGAGAGAAGTATTTCTATTGAGTTCGAGTTGTGATAAACATTATAAGGCTGTTATTTATAGATAAATGTCTGCTGCCGCACCTTCTTTCGTATTGCCGCGTCCCTTTCTGAAATGGGCCGGAGGCAAAACTAGGTTGATTGGACAATATCAACCTTATTTTCCTAAAAAGTTCACCACTTACTACGAGCCTTTTTTGGGTGGCGGAGCTGTATTTTTTTACTTAGCACAGCAGCAGCCTTCTTTGCAAGCTGTGTTAACAGATATTAATCCTGAGTTGATTAACGCCTATTGCTGTGTCAGGGATCGAGTTGAGGAGCTAATTGAGCTTTTGGCAGAGCACGCCTCAGAACACACCAAGGACAATCTTGATTATTATTACTCGGTGCGATCGCGCTCCTACAACACAGCTACAGAAAAAGCAGCGCGCCTGATTTACCTCAATAAAACTTGTTACAACGGCCTCTACAGAGAAAACTCCAAAGGTCAATTTAATGTTCCGATGGGCAGATACAAAAATCCTAACATTTGTCAAGTAGATTTATTGCGATCGGTCTCATCTTTACTCGCGCCCGCTAAAATTGAAGTGAGAAAATTCGATCTAATTTTGGATTTTGCTACAAGCAGCGAAGACTTTGTTTATTTTGACCCGCCTTATTATCCAATCAGTGCCACAAGTAACTTCACCGCTTACAGCCGAGATAATTTCAAAGAATCCGAACAGCTTAAACTAAGAGATGTTTTTGTAGAACTTGCCGAGCGGGGCGTCAAAGTCATGCTATCTAATTCTAACTGCGATTTCATCAAAGACATCTACAGCGATAGTCAAGCTTTTCAAAGAGTTCCTCTCCCAAAACTCATTGAAATATCAGCTCCTAGGGGAATTAATTCTAAGAGTTGCAAGCGCGGCAATGTCAAGGAATTATTAATAAGTTCATTTTCAATAAACATTTAAGCAAAGTCTTTACCTAAACATATTATGTACGGCAGCCTTTGGCCTCAGAAACCCGGTTTATTATATTTATAGTTACTCCTAGGAAAACTTGTAGAAACCGGGTTGATCGCCTCATGTATAAACACTGAAACTGTGACCTCATCAACCCGGTTTCTTCGTATATTTTTAACTACTAAACAAAAAAATCCCAGAAACTGGGTCAAAAAATCGGCAAAAAAAAGGAACTATTACCTATTGATTTTTCTAGACTTTCGGGGTATATTTTAGATAATGGGAGTGGTGAGTTAAATTTTATTTTTGTCACTATTCCCATTATTAAATTATACTTCCCAAAACTGTCAAAGTCAAGCTTTTAACCAGAAAAAAAAGGCGTTTTTTTTTATTCAAAAATATAAAAATATCCGAATGCTGCGTTACCGTAAATAATAGCAGTTTCCCCAAAAAATGCAACTGTAGGGAAGATCCAAAGCCCGATCGCGATCGGTTACGGACAAATCTTGATGCGTAATTCCTAGACGAGCAATTGCATACATCTTCGCTCGATCGGTCAACCGCAGATGCTCTTCAGATGCAACCGACGATAAACGCAGATGCATTTCCTGATAGTTTCCGAAGGAATGCAATTCAGGTCTCTGGATTACAGATGTTTGTTAGCCCAAGTAATAAAGGCTTCGAGCTTGTGAACTCCCAACAGATTTTGATTGTCGGGAATTTGTTTTTTAAACCAGTCGATCGAACCTTGCCTCATACCGTCACCGCCCACGATCACAATAGTTGGCACCCCATAGCAATTTTTAATATTTAAATTGAGATAAGGATACTTCTCGTCAACGGAACCTTTATCTTCTTGCCACTTGCACTCAACAATTAGACCGAGAGGAAACGAACCGGAACCAACAATATAAAAATCGACATTTATTTCAGTTTCATAAATGCTAGAACCGATATAAACCTGTCTAGCATATCGCTTGGGATTTGCCGCAGAGAGTAAGAGCCAATCTCGCTTGCGCTTTTTCGGCAACTCGGGACATATTTCGAGATATCCGTGACCTCTCAACGTACCTTCTACAGTTGCTTCTAAAACCAAACCCGTTTTATTGGCTCTACAACCCCTATTCATATTGTTGGCTCCTGAATAAGCTGTTCTCCATTTAAATTGTATGTCAATAAATAATCAAACAATCAGTGGGGTGTTGCTCCGACGCCGCCCCAAATATCCAATTTAAATGCGCAACAGCTTATAATGTGAATTAAGCCGATCGCACTTTTAGCACTCCCCGGTCAAAAACCCGGTTGTCAGTACCGATAGAACTGACAAACATCCGGTCTTCATAGACATCAAACGTCGCAAAACTCAGGCGCGTCGCAGAATGCTCAGTCCACTCAGAACGTCCCACGGGACGAGTGCCCCCGCCAGCACCGCAAATTAAATAAGTTGTACCGTCAATCGAGCGGGTGCGTTCGTAACTGTGCTCGTGTCCGTTGATATAAACCTGGACGCCGTACTTTTGAAATAAAGGCGTAAAAGTCTTAATAAAAGATTGATTCGAGCCGTACACGCCAGAGGAATAAATCGGGTGGTGGCCGAACACAACTTTCCACGGTGCAGTGCTTTGACTCAACTCTTTTTCCAGCCAAACAAGCTGATTTTTCCAATCCGCATTATCATTGGTATCTAACGCAAAAAACTGTACCGGATCGCGCCGAAAAGTATAGTAGCGACCTTGCATATTAAAACCCGGATATTTAACTTGCGGGTCGCCGTTAGCAGTGCGAATGTCGTGATTTCCCAAACAAGCATAAAATTTAACGTTTTGCTGCAATAACGGCTGATAAGGCTTCTCAAAAACAGCATTAATTTTTTCAATTTCGCCGTTATTGTAGATGTTGTCACCGGCGAGAACAGCAAAATTAAAAGGATTTTCCCGGTGATATTGCGCCATCGCCTCAGCCACAGCATACTGACCTTCAGCGCCGGTACCGGTGTCGGCTACCGAAATAAAGCGTAAAATAGGCGGTGAGGCCGGCAATGGGACGATCGCCCTTTGCGCCTCAAGGTTAGAAGGCTCAGCAGCATTGGCGTCTTTACCCCAGGAAGTCCGAAGCTGAAGCATTTTCGAGACTCCGGCCAAACCTAGGGCGCCCAGACTGCCAAAAATTAGAAAGTGACGGCGTTTGATGCTCATTTGGATTCGGTTAGAACTAATCAAATGATAAATTAAGGTTGAGATGGCTCAACTAAAATTTATCCTGTTTAGATATATATTTGTAACGCTCCAAGGCAGAGAAAATGTCAGAAGAACCACTAAACCAACCAACTCCAGAACCGTCTCCATCTCCGACAGCGGAGGTAGACTCGCCAGCAAAGTCGGCCGCGACTCGCAGCACAGCTAAAAATGCCAGCAGCGCTGTTTCCACAAATCAGAAAATCAAAGCTTTGATGGCGTCGATTGGGAATTTGGGAAAAAAGGGAAAAAATTTAGCAGCAGAACCTCCGTTGCAGGCCCAAAAGCCGATCGCGCCCACCGCTAATGACTCAGCAACAACAACTCCTGCTGCTGTTGCTGCGGAAGTTAACAGCGTGCCCCCGCCAAAAGCTGCGGTAAAATTCGATAAAAAGCCTGTATCCCAACCCACAGGTGGCAGTTTTTTAGGAAAAGTTGGCGTACTTTGGCAAAGTATTGTGCGGCTAGTGCGATCGATCCTACCTGCATCTGCGAACGCCAAGCTGTCCGATCCAATTTTAAACGCCTCCTTAGCTGCAATTCTCATCGTTGCGATCGGTTTAACTGTCAACAGTTTTTCGGGAAAACCGCCGGAGAAAGTAGCAAAAGTGCCTATCCCAGCAGCACAGTTACCGCCAACCTTTGACGATTTTGTGGCGCCGGGAACAGCGAAATCCCCAGAGGCGATCGCAAATTCTCAGCCTACACCCGCTAAATTTAAAAGCAAATTGCCCGATTTAGCGGCGCCGAAAAAACCGGAACCTGTAGAAATTCTCCCGCCGCTGCTGACGCCGGAACAGTCGCTGATTGCTGCGATTCAAACTCAAGTTGCTGACATCACGAATCGCCTGGGCGGCGGTTTAGTTAAGTCTGTTGATGCTGATTTCTCGATCGGTCTTTTGACAGTCAAAGTCGCTGAAGATTGGTACAAACTCAGCGCTCTAGAGCAAAATCAGCTCGCCAGTCAAATGTGGAAAGAAGCTAACTCACTGGATTTCAGCAAGTTACAAATTGCCAATCTGGAAGGTAAGTTAATAGCTAGAAGTCCGGTTGTTGGTTCGGAGATGATTATTTTAGAAAGAGGAATTAATAAAGTTTAAATCCTCTGTATCTGCCAACAGTCAGATTAGCCGAAAAGTCCAGGACGCAGAATCTAATTCTGTAGGCTTGTAGTGAGGACTTCAGTCCTCATCAAATGAGAGAGGACTGAAGTCCTCACTACGAACCTTAAAAAGCTGATTTACCAGAGATTAAATTAATTAACTTTGAGGGAAATTGAACAATGACAATTTTAACTCAAGTCGAACCAGTAGAAATTAAATATCCCAGCAGCGACGGAGAGCCGATGGCTGAAAGCGATATCGCGCGCGATTACATGACTTATGCTGTAGAAGCTGCGAACCTTTACTTTCAAGGGCGTTCTGATGTTTACGTGTCAGCGAATTCTTTCATTTATTATGAAGAAGGGAACAACCAGGCGGTTGTGGCGCCGGATTTTTATGTAGTGTTTGGAGTAGTAAAACGGAAAAGAGATAATTATAAAGTTTGGGAAGAAGGGGGAATTACTCCTGATTTTGTGTTAGAGATTACTTCGGGAACAACTCAGACGAAAGACCAAGAAACTAAACCAGAAATTGATCGGGCTTTGGGAGTTATAGAATATTTTCAGTACGACCCTTCGGGAGATTATCTGAATCCAATTTTACAGGGACTGCGTTTAGTAAATAATCAGTATGAGCCGATTCCAGCTCATAATATTGCTTTCGATACCCTGTGGTTGTTCAGTGAGGTGCTGGGACTGGAATTGCATCTAATTTCAGGAGAATTGAGGTTTAGAGTTCCTGAAACTGGTGAGTTTTTGAAGACTCACAAGGAAGAACAACAAGCACGGCTGGCTGTGGAGTCAACTTTGCGATCGCTCGTAACTCAACTTTTAAATTCTGGCATGAATCTGGAACAGGTGGCGCACATGACAAATTTATCGACTTTGGAAGTGAGACGGTTGGTAGGCGAAAACTTTTGAGCGCACTTACAGCAAAAAGGTGCGCAGCGCGCACCCTACATCACAAAATATGAACAGTAAACAGTCAACAATTAATATCATGTCCCCTCGAACGACCATAATAAGATTGGTTTGATCGTTCGGACTTCAGTCCTCGGATTTGGATGCGGACTCGCATTCCGAACGATCAAACCGTTTTTAGGGCGGATAATTGACACGGCGCGGACTCGCATTCCGAACGATCAAACCGTTTTTAGGGTAATTGACACGGCGCAGACTCGCATTCCGAACGATCAAACCGTTTTTAGGGTAATTGACACGTCGCGGACTCGCATTCCGAACGATCAAACCGTTTTTAGGGTAATTGACACGACATAATATCAATTATGATTTGAAAGGCTTATTAGTAGGTTTAAAACCTTGCTTTTGAAAATAGGTTTTAAAGACCTCGTGAGCAATTGGTGCGGCCGAGACAGCACCGAATCCGCCACCTTCGACTATAACTGCGATCGCAATTTCCGGTTTGTCAGCGGGAGCAAAACCTACATACATCGAATTGTCAGCATGACCGGGCATTTCCACAGTCCCTGTCTTACCAGCACTTAAAGGAATAGTACCGTCATTCAGACCGCGGCCTGTACCCTTTTTCACCACGTCAATCAATCCTTCTTTAATGACCTTTAAAGTAGAAGGTTTAATACCAGTTGGGATTTTTTTAGTGAGGGGTGTATTGGTTTGAGAAGCCAACAAATGCGGCTGCACTCGCGAACCGCCGTTAGCAATTGTTGATACCATAACTGCTAATTCTAGGGGAGTACAAAGTACCAAACCTTGACCGATCGCCATTGTTACCGTATCGCCCACATACCAATCTTCCTTGTACATTTTCTTTTTCTGTGCCGGCGTCGGAACTTGACCGTGATTGGCGCCGTCTATCCCCAAAAGCTCTAAATTAATCGTGCCGCCAATGCCCATTTTAGACGCCCATTTCGACATTTGTTCTGGCCCGGCCGCCATCCCTACTTGATAGAAAAATGTATTGCTGCTGAAGGCTAAAGCATCGCGGAAACCGATGACGCCGTAACCGGCGCCGTGTTCGTTGAAAGAAATGCCGCCGATCGAAATTGAAGAAGATGATACTAAAGTCGAGTTAGGAGAAAACTTGCCCGATTCCATCCCGGCGACAGAAGTTACAATCTTAAAAGTGCTCCCCACTGGATAGCCTTGAACAGCCCGATTTAAAAATGGTTTTTCTGGCCCTTGCAGTCGATCCCATTCTGTTTGAGTCACCTTGCGGGTGAAAATATTAGGGTCGAATGTGGGCCAACTAGCCATTGTTAAAAGCGCTCCGGTTTTCACGTCGATCGCCACAACGGCACCCAGGCGATTTCCCAAAGCTTTTTCAGCAGTTTTTTGCATATCTAAATCTAAAGTTAGCTGCACGGGTTTCCCGGGAATAGGATCTTTTACACCTAAGTCTTGGATTTCCTCGCCCTTAGCATTCACCTCGATTAAACGGTTTCCCCAAACGCCTTCTAAAGTTGGATTAACTAATTTTTCAACTCCCATCTGACCGACGATCATGCCCATCGGATATGCCGGATTAGCTTTTAATTGATCTAAACTAGCTTCGCCGACGTATCCCAAAAGGTGAGCTGCTAATTGCTGGTTGGGATTGTCTCGGCTCGATTCGGCGCGAATTTCAACTCCCCGCAAAGTATTAGCTTGTTCTCCCAAAGCGACGAAAGTACCGACATCGATATCTTTACTAATTCGCACTGGTAGGGCTGATTTGTAGCCTGCTACATCGATTTTTTTGATAATTTCGGGGGCGGGAAGTTTGACGATCGGGCTAAGGGTAGCGGCGACTTCTTGCCACTCGGAGGCCGAGCGCTCTTTTGGCCACAAATACACCGATCGCGATACGCGGTTCGCCGCCAAAATTTTGCCGTTGCGGTCTATAATTTGACCGCGAGTGGCTGCGACTGAGACAGGGCGAATGCGGTTATTTTCTGCCCGCTGTCGGTTGTAGGCTCCCTGTACCAGTTGCAATTCGGCTAGACGAAAGATCGGCATCGCCACTAATGTAGTGACTATCAGCATAAAAATCATCACTTGGAGCGATCGACTGCGTTGTTGTCCAGGATTGTCCGAGGTATTTTTGTTTAATCGGACTTTAGAGTTAAAAGAAAAATCGCTAGCCATATTAATTAATCTGCTCTTTTATTGAATTAACAGGCAGATCTAATTCTCATCCGGATTATTTCGGGGAGGATACAACGATGACAACTTTTAGCTCTTTAGTGGAGTTATTGCCAAAATACAATGCACCTCACCCCAACCCTCCCCGAACTCGCGGGGAGGGGGCAAGATTATTCTTGTTTCCCCCCGCGGGAGGGGGGACTTGCGGGGGGTGAATTCGACTTTTGCAAGAACTCTAGTGACCGATATAAATATGCCTATTGGCAGAGATATAAATGCCTAAAATCCAGTAGAATTTTTATTCTACAATTTTATGCTTATTTTCCTATCACCGACGCATAGGCTGTCACCTTAATATCAATTCCAGTAATATCTCCGCCGACAACAACAGCCGTTGCTCCTAAATTCAATGCTTTTTTAGCCATGGACGGCCCAGAGATTCCGCCTTCGCAGATAACGGGAATCTTGAGCTTTGCTACCATTTGCGCTAGCAAATCAAATCCGGGCGGCGAGAAACTTTCTGTTTGGGGTGTGTAGCCAAAAAGAGTAGTACCGACAGTATCTGCACCAGCTTCAGCAGCCGCGATCGCAGATTCTATAGTATCTACATCGGCCATGACTAATTTCCCTAATTCTTTGTGAATGCGATCGATTAACGTTTTTAAGTCTTCGCCAGCAGGACGGTTTCGCAAAGTCGCGTCAAGGGCGATAATATCTGCTCCTGCAAGTGCGATCGCCCGCGCGTCTTCAAACCGAGGAGTAATGTAAATCTCGTATCCCGGCAATTGCTGCTTCCAAATGCCAATTACAGGAGCCGATACCTGTTGTCGCACCGCTGCAACGTGAGCCGGGGTGTCAATCCGCACGCCCGATGCCCCTCGATCGATCGCGGTGCGAGCCATTGCCGCAATCACGATCGGATCGTGCAGCGGCGAATCAGCAGGTGCTTGACAAGAAACAATTAATCCTGTAGGAATTTGACAATTAATCATGGGGAATTGGGGATTGGGCATGGGGCATGGGGCATGGGGCATGGGGCATCGGGCATGGGCCCGCGCAGGGCAGTGGGGCATGGGGCATGGGCCCGCGCAGGGCAGTGGGGCATTGGGCATCGGGCATGGGGCAGTGGGGCAGTGGGGCATGGGGCATGGGGCATGGGGCATGGGGCATGGGGCTTTTTTTGTAATTTATTCCCTGTGCCCTATTGAACTCAAATAAGCGTTAAGTTTTGGTAGTAATTTATCGACAATTGGTTTAAATTTGCTTACTTCTTCGCTTGTGATAAGTTGTCTAGCATAGGCTAATCTTAACCAGTTTACTGTTTCGTACAAAGAGCCTCTCGCAATTTTTACAAAACGCCGATTATCTTGGTCATTATAACGACCTCTTCCTTCAGCAATATTAGCACAGACACTATCAGCAGACCGAACGATCTGTTTGCCCATCGTATCTTTTGTGAAATAATCCCATTTTTTTACAATCTCCCAAATCTCATTCGCCAAACTTTCCGCCAACTTATAAACTTCTAATTCCTCAAAATCAGGTCTTCCCATAATTACCTCAAAAACTCAATTATATTAAATGCCCTGTTTGCCCTGTTTGCCCTGTTTGCCCAGTTTGCCCAATGCCCCATGCCCAATGCCCCATGCCCAATGCCCCATGCCCCATTCCCAATGCCCAATGCCCCATGCCCAATGCCCCATGCCCCATTCCCAATGCCCCATGCCCAATGCCCCATGCCCAATGCCCCATGCCCAATGCCCCATGCCCCATTCCCAATGCCCAATGCCCCATGCCCCATGCCCCATGCCCCATTCCCAATGCCCCATGCCCCATTCCCAATGCCCAATGCCCCATGCCCTGCGAGTGCCCATGCCCCATTCCCAATGCCCCATGCCCCATGCCCCATTCCCAATTCCCAATTACCCATTACCAATCCCGGCCATTAAAGAAAGAATTTTGTCAAGCAATTGCTCGGGGTGAATCGGTTTAGCCAAACAATCGTTAGCTCCCGCCGTCACGAAAGATATCTGATCGGCGGGAATTTCCTGAGCGCTTAAAGCCAAAATTTTTATATTTTCTGTAGCGAGTTTTTGGCGCAGTTGGTGAATTATTTCGCAGCCATTCATACCGGGCAAACGCATATCGACAATCACAGCATTGGGCTGCAAAAGTTCAATTTGTTCTACCGCCGCTGAGCCTTCAATCATCCACACTACTTGCATTCCTGCGGCTGTTAGGATATCGCAAATCAGCATGGCAGTTTCTTCATCTTCTTCTACGAGGACGAGGCTGCCACGCAAGGAGGAAGAGTGCAGCGGTAAAGATGAATTCGATTTTTCGTATTTGAATTTTGTGGATTCATCTTTGCTTTTAGTTTGGATTGGTATAAAAACGGTAAAAGTAGAGCCAACATCAACTGTAGAGTTGACTTCAATCGCGCCGCCGTGAAGTTCTACTAATTGTTTAGTCAATGCCAATCCCAAACCGGTGCCGCCGTATTCGCGGCGGTAGGGAGAATCTAACTGCTGGAATTTTTGAAACAAGAGCGATCGCTGATCTTCGGGAATTCCAATGCCGGTATCTTTGATTTGAAAAACAGCGGTGCTACCTGGGGGTGCAGTACCTGGCTCTCGTACTGCTGGCGTGCGAGTTTTATCTTCTGTAACCCACACTCGCAGGACGATTCGCCCGCCTTCGGGAGTAAATTTAATCGCATTTCCTAAAAGATTGAACAGAATTTGTCTCAGGCGGCGCGGGTCTGCGGTGAAGCGATCGCACTCTTGTTTGATCCGTTGTTCTTGCACCAGTTCCACGCCTTTAGCTAGAGCTTGTTCTTTGAGGGCGTGCAGGCTCTGAGAAGCTAATTTAGAAATTGAAAATTCACTAATTTTTAATACTGCTTTTCCTGCTTCTACTTGCGATAAATCTAAAATATCGTTAATTAATTCTAATAAGTGGTCGCCGCTGTCCCGGATAGTTTGCAGGTACTGCCGCTGCTTGGCAATTGGCACTTCTTTGGTGCCAACTTTGCCGTAAGACCACCGCAGCAGCGTGTCCGAAATGCCGATGACGCAGGTGAGGGGAGTCCGCAATTCGTGGCTCATAGCTGCCAAAAATTCGCTCTTGGCGAGGCTGGCAGACTGGGCGGCGGCAAGGGCATCGCGCAGTTCTTGCGTTCGCTCTATGACGCGCTGTTCTGAGGTGCACTTTTGCTGCTGGACTTCTGCATAAAGTTCGGCTTGGTAAATGGCGATCGCCAAATGTTCTGCTATTTGCCGCAAAAATGTTATTTTGCTTTCTTCCCACTCGCACACAGTACACTGGTGGGCAATTAGCAGCCCCCACAATTCGTCTTGAACTACGATCGGCACTAGCAACTTCGCCCGCACCTTCGCCCGCCGCATCAACTCTAAAAAACAAGAGTGCGAAGAGTAAGTTATTTCCACATCAGTGACGCACAAAGCCAAACCTTTGCGATATTTTTCTCTGTCGATGACTCCATCGGGAAAGCACTGGGCGCCTTCACTAAAATCCAGTACAGACGAGATAGCATCGCTGGCTAAAGCTTCGTAGGTAACGCGACCTAAATACAAGTAAGAACCGGAATTTGCTTTGACTTCACCAGATCCAGAAACTTGCGGAGGTATTTCTTTACCTGATTCGGCATGGTGGGGGGCTGGCACTTTTTCAAATTGATATATTAACAGGCGATCGACATCCAAAAACTCTCGCACTCTCGAAACTGCTTTTGACAAAATTACTGGTAATTCCAAACTCTGGCGGATTTGAGTTGTCACCTGATTCAAAAGTCGCTCTTGTTCTAGCTGCTGCTGCAAAGCATCTTCCACGGGCTGACAAAATGAAATGCAGGGACTGGCAATTTGTAAGTGATTTACGGCTTCGGCAATCTGGTGCTGTAGCGTTTCTGGAGCTATCAGTTTTAGCGCGAAACTTCCCTCTATTTCTGTTTGGGTGTGTAGGGGCGGGCGACTGTTTTTGCTGGTATCGGTAGCGAGAATATCCAGCAAATTTAGGGTAAATTCGCTTTGCATAACGGCGGAGTTTGGCTGTAGATTTTTAATTGCTTGCTTGAGGGCGCGAATGTCAATTTGCCTCTTCGGTGCGGGCGTTATTGCTGCGAGTTTGTCTGAGAGGGGAGAGAGGAATTTGGCGATCGCCCCTGGATCGAAAGTCAACTCCACATTTAATTGCGAAGTGAGATGTTTTTCGCTGTATTTGCGTCCGTTTGTTGGCAACTCATCTAATACCTTGCCTCGCAACAGCGCGCTAAACCGATCTGATACCACTGCTGCAAACCTTTCCGACGAGTTTCCCTGATTTTCAGGATTCGCGATCGCATCGTCGGCGAGCCAAATCGCCCCGGGGAGTTCAGCCATTTGCTGTAACAACTGGTAAGCAGCCTCAAAGGTTGCTAGCGGCAAAGTTCGATTTAAGGTTTTTGGTTTCAATCTAGGTATTTTCCCGGTTGTTTTAAAGGACAAAATATGAATGCCACTGTTTTGGGGAGGGAACCAGGGGCGCAGCAGACGCGGCCGCTCCAAAAGACTTGAGATGAAAGAAGTGAGTAGATTTTAGACTTTAGATTTTAGATTTTAGATTTACTTGCAGCTCCGTGAATCTGGGAGCAGGAACTTCGAGCTAAAATTTTGGGCTGCTCACAACTTAAGTCGCGGGCTTGTATCCGTTTTTGGGCGGTCAGAAGGCAGGCTCTCGTCAGGCTCAAGAGCCAGAGAGCTGATTTATCCCTATAGTTGTTATCACTTTAAACTATCTTAATCCAGTATAATATCAATATATAATTTGTTAACTTCTACTTAACACTATTCGGGTAAATGAGCAATCCAACTCAACTCACCCCCGATTTCACGATCGGACATCTGCCGTGTCACCACTTCCAAGTGAGTGCTGGAACTCCAGGACAGGTAGTGGCTGCAAGATTCGAGCAAGAACCAGACCTGCCGGGGGTGATTATTACTCACGAATCAAAGGTATTGGGCATGATTTCTCGCGTCAAATTTCGAGAGCAAATGAGTCTTCCAGATCGCGTAGAAATTTACGGGCAGCACCCGATTCGAGCCTTGTTAGATTTTATGAGAATTCCGCCTTTGCTGATGGAGGAAAACTGGAAAGTTGAGGATGCCGTGCAAGCGTCTCTCAACAGGCATAAAGATTTGATTTATGAACCAATTATTGTGGTAATGGAAAACCAGAGCTTCCGTCTTTTGGACGTTCAAACTCTGGTGATTGCCCAGTCTAAAATTTTATCTCAAGCTAACAAACTTATTCAAAAATACAGAGTAGAAAGACAGAAATATCTGGGAATTATTCAACAAGAACAGGCGAAAATTCAGGCGTGCAACGAGCTGTTAAAAACCCAACAGCGTCAAGCCGAAAAATCGCAGAAAACTCCCAATCAGCAGGAAGTGGCTCTGGTAAAACAAGCTGAAGAAATTGCTCAAATGAATCAGCGATTTGTC
Organism: Microcoleus sp. Aus8_D2; assembly: GCF_036702665.1. Classification (NCBI taxonomy): domain Bacteria; kingdom Bacillati; phylum Cyanobacteriota; class Cyanophyceae; order Oscillatoriales; family Microcoleaceae; genus Microcoleus; species Microcoleus sp. Aus8_D2. Next base: position 13,097 of record NZ_JAUBUN010000066.1, on the reverse strand, counting down.
AGGATTGCGAAGCTGATTTCATCGGAGGGTCGCCAAGCATTTCAAGCTACTTTTCAAGGTGCTAATTCTATTTGCAACAATACAGAGAAAATTTTGGGCGTTGGCAAAGCAATAGCTAATGATTTAGAAACGGTTAACCGCACTTCTCGAACCATCGGGGAGGCGATCGAACAAGTCAGGCACTTAGCAGTACAGGTGGCTGTAGTTACCAATCAAATGGGAAATCAGCCCAACGGGATGAGCCAAGTGAGTGTGGAAATTGGCAGGCTGGCAAGTAAAACTTTTGAACTGGGGACTCAAATGGAGCAAATTGCCAGCCGGTTTAAACTTCGTGTTCATGAACTCACGGAGGCAGCAAGAGCGGGTGCTAACGTGGCTAAATCGGTGACGCTCAAGATCGATCGCGCGGAAATGGCCATGTTAGAGTTGGAGGAATTAATAGCGGACAAAGATTTCAATTCACAGATCACTATCACAGAATATTTGGGAGCCATAAAAAATATTACTGCTCATTCTTTAGTTAAAGATATAGAAGACGCTGAAGTCGCGGTTTCCGAGTTGGAAAACATAGTTAAGCAGCAAGATTCATCGCAATATCTGATTCAAAAAATTCAGCAAGCGCTGAAGTCCAAAAAGCCCTAAAATTTCCGGGAATCCGCTCAAACCTTTCGAGAGCTTAAAAATCAAAATTAAAATATTAATTGATGATTTAAAAATTTCAAGAATACTATTTGTTAGAGTGAGGTGAGAGAAATCAAAATAAGAGTTGGGAAAGGCTATTTAACATAGGTATAGGTGTCCACTTAACGTCTTATGTAGTACCGCTCTACTGTTAGACGACTAGACAGCTCCCCCTACTCCCCGTTAAAAAGGGGGGACAGGAGTGTTCTTGCGTCCCCCGAATCGTTGCGGGGATGCGAGGGGGAGCGAGACGGGGCGACGGGCGAGAGATACAAAGAACTTCAGACTTAAGTTGACACTTTCGGAAGGCTATTTAAATCCCAAAAATCCGATTCAAAAATCATAAAAACCGCTTAAATAACAGGTGAGGCTTATGAAGATTCTGCTAGTAGAAGATGACACAATTACAATCAATTTGCTGACCAGAGCGCTGCACTCTCAGAATTACAATGTAAATACGGCAGCAGACGGTGAAACAGCCTTGCAGTTGGCACAAGCCTACGATTACGACTTGATTGTTTTGGATGTGCTGATTCCTAAACTCGACGGTATTAGTTTGTGTCGGGAATTGCGATCGTCCGGCTGCCAAATGCCGATTTTATTGCTGACAGCGCTAGATAGCAGTAACGATCGAGTCCAAGGTTTAGAAGCGGGTGCAGACGATTATGTGGTCAAACCCTTTAATCTCCAAGAATTAATTGCTCGAATTCGGGCTTTGCTGCGCCGGGGTAAGGCAAGTTTGTCGAGTACAAGTTTGACTTGGGAAAAACTGCAAGTCAACCCGGACACTACGGAAGTAACTTATGGCGAAAAAGTTCTGCATTTGACTCCCAAAGAGTACAATCTGCTGGAACTTTTGCTGAGAAATCCCCGGCGCATTTTCAGCCGCAGCGCCATGCTCGATCGCATTTGGTCGGCCGGCGAATTTCCTCAAGAAGAAGCCGTTACCGCTCATATCAAGGGGCTGCGGCAGAAGCTGAAAGCAGCGGGGATGACTGTAGATTTAGTCGAAACCGTGTATGGATTGGGCTATCGGCTCAAGAGTCTGCCGGAGGATATTGAGGGCAAAAAAGTTGCCATGGCTACTTTAGAAACGGCTAAAAGTCAAGAGACTTTATCTGCTGAATCTAGCGGGCAGAGCCTGGAATTAAACAATGACGAGCGCCGCCTCAAAGTCCTGAGTGTGGTTGCGGAAATTCGGGGCAAGTTAAGAGCTAATTTTATCGAAAAGGTGGTGATTTTCGATCGCGCGATCGCCCAAATGAAAACCGGAACCTTGGAAAACGAGCTGCGGCGGGAAGCCCAGGAGCAAGCTCACAAATTAGTCGGTTCTTTGGGAACTTTAGGGCTGCCGAAAGGTTCGGAAGTGGCGCGCAAAATCGAACATTGGTTCAAGGCTGAAAACATCTTGAAACCGGGGACTGCTCAGAAGATTGAGGAATTTCTGGATTTGCTCAAACAGATATTCGATCGCCCGCCGGAACCTGAAAGCGAGCTAGTTACTGCGGTTTCCCAAAAGCGCCGAATGCTGATCGTTGATGATGATACTGTGCAGAGCGATCGACTAAAAGCAGCAGCATCCGGTTCCGGCTTCGAGATAGAAGTCGCTAAATCTCCGCAAGCGGCAAGAAGTGCGATTTCTCAACAGCCTCCCGACGCGATTTTGCTGGATTTGACCTTTTCCAGAACTCAGGAAAACGGACTTGCTCTCCTAGCCGAACTCCGCACTGAAAAACCAGAAATTCCGGTGATGGTTTTTAGCGGACACAATCAATTGAGCGATCGAATAGAAGTTGCTCGTTTGGGAGCTTCCGGCTTTTTACACAAATCTATCCCCCCAGCAGATATACTCAAAGCAGTCGCCCAAGTCCTCGACCAGACCGGCCCTGCTGAAGCCAAAGTTATGGTGGTAGATGATGATGTGCATCTATTGGCTGCACTGAAAGTGATTCTACAACCTTGGGGATTGCAAGTAACAACATTGGATGAGCCCGAAAAGTTCTGGGAGGTACTGGAAACTACTTGTCCGGATTTGCTAATTTTAGATGTGGAGATGCCCGGTTACAGCGGTATCGAGCTGTGTTTGACGGTGCGGAACGATTTGCGCTGGAGCAAGCTCCCGGTGCTATTTTTGACGGCTCATTCGGAGTCGGAAACAGTGCGTCAAATGTTTGTCGCGGGTGCTGATGACTACGTGAATAAGCCGATCGTGGAACCGGAATTAATTGCTCGCATCCTGAATCGTTTGGAGCGGACTCAACTCCGGCACAAACTTGCTCTAACACAGCGGTAAGCTTAGTCTCATCCCCCTGGCACACCCTTAACAAGGGGGGACAAGAGCGTCTGATCCCCCGGACTATCAGGTGATTTAGGGCGGATCAAAGTCCCCCTTAAGAAGGGGGATTTAGGGGGTTCTAGACTAGGCGACGGGCGAGAGATACAAAGGTTTTCAGGGGATTGAGCCCCCCTAACCCCCCTTCAACCAGGGGGGGACAAGAGCGTCAGATTCCCCCGACTATCAGGGGGATTTAGGGCGGATCAAAGTCAACCCCTACTCCCCTTTTTAAGGGGGATTTAGGGGGCTCTGGCCTCGACGGTAAACGACAGATACAAAGGTTTTCAAGAGATTGTTGACACCAATGATGCAGCGGGCGTCCGAAACGCCGAAGGCAAAAATTTCTAAGATTTGGGATTGTTTGGTTGTGCGATTCGTAGCGGTGGCGTCGCTCGATATTTGCCCGATCGTCAAAAACACTGGCTAATTTATAGAAATATTCACAAGAACACGAAAGCAATGGTATTAACCTCAGATACAGGCGCTGACAATGACAGCGACTGCGAATTAATTTATGACCCGGCTTCCATTCAACCTCACGGCATCCTGTTGGTGCTGGAATCTCCTGTGTTGAAAATTTTGCAAGTTAGCAACAATACTTTTGAGGCGATCGGCATTTACCCCAAAGAACTTGTGGGCAATTTTTTACATGAATTTGTCGAGAATGAGGAAATTGAGGCTGTTGAAAAAGCTTTATTTGAAAACGACGATGGACGCAACCCTATCAGTTTATCATTCACAAGTCAAAAACGCAAGTCTTTTTTTCAGGGGACGCTGCATCAATCAAGTTCAGTATTAATTGTGGAACTAGAACAGGTTGTTGCCCCAAAAGCTAGCAATTGTTTCAATTCTTATCATTTAGTCCAAGAGCCGATCGACAAAATCCACAACACACCAAACCTGCAAGTGCTGTGTCAGACAGCAGTTGCATCCATGCGGAGGATGATTGGGTTCGATCGCGCGATCGTCTATCAATTTGATGCCACCGGTGCGGGGAAAGTAGTCGCCGAAGACAAAGTAGAAAATTTGGCTCCTTTATTGGGAATGCACTATCCGGCTGCCGATATTCCCCCCCAGGCAAGAAAGCTCTTCAGCATGAATTTAATTCGGTTTATTCCCGATGTTCACTCTCAGCCCGTACAACTAATTCCTGAGTGCAATCCGCTGACGGGTCGCCCCCTGGATCTGAGCTTCTCTTTGTTGAGAACAGTTTCGCCTTGCCACGTTCAATATCTCAAGAATATGAACGTTGGTGCTAGCATGACCGTGACATTAATCAAAGATCGAAAACTCTGGGGATTGATCGCCTGTCACCACCAAACACCAAATTATGTCAACTACGAAACAAGAACTGCTTGCGAACTGGTAGCAAAGTTTGTGAATCTCGAACTCAGCTACAAACAAGAGAGCGAAGACCGGGAATATGCAATTTATTTAAAAGAAATTTCCCATAAATTTATCACGGAAATTTCTCTAGAAAACTGCTTTGTAGAAGGTTTACTTAAATCCCCAGATAAATTGCTGGCCTTAGTAGGAGCTACCGGTGGAGTTGTGTGTGCCAAGGAAAATTTAATCACCATCGGCACAACCCCGGACTTGGGAGAAATCGAAAAGTTAATTGCTTGGATAAAAACTCAAATAAATAAGAATGATGTTTTTCATACAGATTGTCTCTCAAAACTGTATCCGCCATCCGCTCAATTTAAAAAACTTGCTAGCGGTTTGCTGGTGCTTGCCATGTCCGAGATGCAAAATTATTACATTTTGTGGTTCCGTCCCGAAGCAATTCAAACCGTCAACTGGGCAGGCAAACCAGATTGGCCAATTGATTATAAACCAGATGGCACCCCATTGATGTCTCCTCGCACTTCCTTTGAGTTGTGGCAAGAAACTGTGAGGTCAAAATCTTTGCCTTGGCAGCGGTGCGAAATCGAAATAGCCCGAGAACTGCGAGTGGCGATTGCTAGCATTGAGTTGCGGAAAATCAACCACCAGCTTAACTTAGCTTTGTCGGCTACCAAAATTGGATTCTGGGACTGGGACGTGCAGAAAAATCGCATTGTTTGGTCGAGAGAACACGAAGAGTTGTTTGGGTTGGTTCCGGGAACTTTTAACGGAACTTATGAAATTTTTAGAGATTGCATTCACGCAGAAGATTTAAAAGGTGTGGAGAATGCGATGAATCAGGCGCGAATCCAGCGAGGAGATTACTCTCACGAATACCGCGTGGTTTGGCCCGATGGCAGCATTCACTGGATGGAGGGGAAAGGTAAGTTTTTTTACAGCGCAGCAGGTGAAGCAGTGCGGATGGTGGGGACAGTTCGAGAAATTAGCGATCGCAAAGCTAGAGAATTACAGTTGCGCCTGTTAGAATTAGTAGTCACCACGACTAACGACGCGGTGTTAATTACGGAAGCTGAACCGATTGACGAACCGGGCCCGCGAATTCTGTATGTCAACCCAGCTTTTACGCGGATGACTGGCTATACGCTAGAAGAAGTTTTGGGCAAAACGCCGCGCATCTTGCAAGGAGAAAAAACAAATAGGGCAAGTCTCGATCGCATTCGGAGAGCTTTGAAAACCTGGCAGCCGGTGCGAGTTGACTTGATCAATTACCGCAAAGATGGGACGGAATTTTGGGTAGAATTGAGCATTGTGCCGATCGCAGATGAAAGCGGTTGGTTTACCCATTGGGTGGCAGTGCAGCGCGATATTAGCGATCGCAAACTAGCTGAAGCCGCCCTCCAACAGCTCAACGAACTGTTAGAAATGCGAGTTTTGCAGCGCACCCGAGAACTAGAAATTTCTCAAACAGAACTGCGGGAAAGCGAAGCTTTATTTCGCTCTCTGAGCGAGAGTTCTCCTGTCGGCATTTTCAAAATCGATGCTGAGGGAAAATGTACCTATACAAATCCCCGGTGTCAAGCAATTGGTGGCTTCACCGCGGCAGAAGCTTTAGGAGACGGCTGGATGCGGTTTGTTCACCCGGAAGACCTCAAACTAATTCAGTCTAAGTGGTCGGAATTGCGATCGCCAGATGAAGAATTTTCCTGCGAATTCCGCCACATCCAGCCAGACGGAACCATCCGGTTTGGTCGGGCAAAAACAGCTCCGATTTTTGCCGGCGGAGGTCAACTAATTGGTTACGTCGGCACAGTCACAGATATCACAGAAAGTCGGGCAATTGAAAAAATGAAAAATGAGTTTATTTCCATTGTCAGCCACGAACTGCGAACGCCACTGACCTCAATTCGCGGTTCTTTAGGTTTGCTGGCGGCTGGGGTGCTCAAAGATCGACCGGAAACTGCTAAAAAGATGTTAGACATTGCGTCGAGCGATACCGAACGGTTAGTGCGTTTGGTCAACGATATTCTAGATTTAGAGCGGCTCGATTCGAGCCAAGTTACCATTGTTAAGCAGTGGTGCGATGCGCAGGTTTTGATGCGGAAGTCTGCGGAAGCTGTGATGTCTGTGGCTGCTGAGAATAAGATTAATTTGTCGATTTTGCCTTCGTCGGCTCAAATTTGGGCTGACGCCGACAGGATTGTGCAAATGCTGGTAAATTTGTTGAGCAATGCGATTAAATTCTCGGCTCCGGGGTGTACAGTAACTGTCAGGGTTGAAGATTTGGGCGATTCCCTACGGGATAGCTACGCTTCACGCGTTTTATTTGAAGTCAAAGATCGAGGGCGGGGGATTCCTGCTGATAAACTAGAAACTATCTTTGGACGGTTTCAACAGGTCGATGCTTCTGACTCCCGCCAAAAAGGAGGTACGGGTTTGGGTTTGGCTATCTGTCGGAGCATTGTGCAGCAACACGGCGGCAGAATTTGGGCCGAAAGTGTGGTCTCAGAAGGCACCAGTTTCTATTTCACAGTCCCTGCACCGCTTGAAGGCGAAGGAGATAAAATTTAGATTGATTTGATAAGAGAAAGCGATTAGTAAGTTTCCTCGCCACGCAAAAGCGGTTTTGACATTGCTTGGTTCGTGGTAATGTACAGGCAGTGTATAAGTTTTGGAGAGATTGTTGGTCTCAACTTAAAGCTTTATTTAGTAAGGATATACTGTTTGACGATTAGGCCTCGCTACCCCCGCAGGAAGAGCCATCTACTTCCCCTAACAAGGGTGGACAAGAATGTTCTCTTTCCTTCCCATTCTTAAGGGGGATGACATGGCGTTATTGCCTCAGCGATAAACGATATATACAAACGGTTTTATGCTGGTTGTTGACACCAAGGATAGAGCTATATTTCAATACGCTTGGGATAAGAGATCCTGGAAGTCAAGACCTATAAAAAACAGATACTTTGATTGCTTTCCTACCCTTCACCAAACGCATAAAGGCGAAGGGATAGCGTTTTTATGTTGGAGAACTCTTAACCCAAGCATATTGAGATCTAATTAGATTTTTTAGTTTTCTGTTTAAGTAGGTGCATCTCGTCGGCTGCGTAATTCCTGTTTCGGTTGACCGCAATTTATTTAAAATAAGGGTTTTAATTATGTCAGCAAAGCGCATTCTGGTAATCGATGATGAAGAAAACCTCTGTAGCGTGATTCAGGCTTGTCTAGAACATTTAGGTGGCTGGAGGGTGCTGATTTCGCCCGAGGCTAGCCAAGGATTGATTTTAGCTGAAACTCAAATCCCTGATGCTATTCTACTCGATGTGATGATGCCCGATATGGACGGAGTTACTTTGTTTGGTTTGCTGCAAAAAAATGTGGCTACTCGGGAAATTCCGGTGATTTTTCTGACGGCTAAGGTGCAGGCGATGGATTTGAACGAGTTTGCTGATTTGGGGGTAGCGGGGGTGATTTCCAAGCCTTTCGATCCTTTGGGTTTGGCTAAGCAAGTTGCGGGACTTCTGGGTTGGGAACCGTTGCTTTAAGCTCGGGAAAAATGCGAGACAAGACTCGGCGGTTGAAACCGCACGCCAAACAAACGAAGTCGGCGCAGGCCGACGAATGAATTAAGACTCTGCGGTTGAAACCACGTCTATACGAATGAAGTGTCCTCGGCCGACTGATGAATTAAGGAATGAGAATTAAATAACTTACAATTTTTATTGTTCTTGTGGGATGGGCTCCCCCGCCCATCCCACAAATATGTGTAAATTATTTAATTCGCGATCCTAAGGGGGCATTAAAACCGGATGAGGCTCAGAAACTGGTTTCTAGTTCTCAGTCTCTTGCTAAAATATCGCAATTATTTTAGTGAACTGGCTTTCTGCGTCCAGGAAAGTCCGAGTTTTCGGGCTGTTTTCAGAATTTCCTCATTTTTTTGATTTAGCTTTGAGATCGATCGGTGATTGGTTACTTCAAACCCTGATTCCCTAGAAGTTCCAGAGATGACCTCAGGGAGTCGGGGTCTTTTGTTTCCCGTAAAGTCGAGCGGGTACTACCGTATTAATACGTAAATTAATGTTCTATAAATTACATAATTGAACTCAGTAAACCAAGTTGTTTAACCCATACTCCGTAATGCAGTGAAGTTTTTTGGTAAAAAACCCGGTTTCTGCCTAAGTGTTATAATCCCTGCTTCGGCAAAAGTATATTGATTTAAAAAAATGATGGTCTTCATAATTTCCTCATATTTTTTAGATAATGTTTATTCCAGGTTCTTGAGTTGAAGGTCGCACTCTCAGCAGCATCCCGCTGCCAAAGAACGAACCTGTTGTCAGGGGAGTTCGGGTAAGTGGCGATACTTTCGATTCACTGCTGCGACAGCACAACCAACCTGAATCAGTCAGGGGTTAGGCACTGCATACCAAACAAACCGGGTTTTTAACCGCGAAAAACCAGGTTTCAGCGCAAGTCCTCTAAGTGTTGGCAGCAAAACTCAATCAAAAATAAATTAATAACTGTGGATGCGATTCGCGCTCTTGAATAACGCCCCGCAAATAAGTCTGTCATTTTGTCAAGAGCCAAAGTCGCAATTGCCACTAACAGGCCCGCGCCAAGTCTAAGTAAGTTTTTTCAAGAGTGTGGAGATTTTTCAAATGTCAGATCAGCTATCTTCTAAAGGTCACAGCCAGATTTTGTGCTATTACGCAAATGCTACCAACCAAATTCAGGTGGTTCGGATTGGGAATATTCCTAATTGGTATTTTGAAAGAGTGATCTTTCCGGGGCAGCGAGTGATGTTTGAAGCGGCGGCAGAAGCAGTATTAGAAATTCACACCGGCGCGGTGGCAAGTGCTATTTTATCGGACAAGATTCCCTGCTATGTGCTGCGGGTTATAGAAGAGGTATGTTTTGACTTCGCTCAGGTTATTCCCGAAGAAAAATGTGCGGTATTAGCCCGCTAAAATTCAGGAGAAATCAGAGGAACTCGATCGGGGAACAAATATCTAAGTTAAGTAGTATTTTGGGACAGGGAAAATGCCGAAAAATCTGGTCAATATTACCTTGGGCGTAGTTACAGAGGAAGTAGAAATTATCTTGGAGTCTTATCCCAATTATCCCTACCAACAGGCTTTTTCATACTCGGGCTTGCGGCAGGATTTAATTGCTTACGTGCTGAGCAGAGTTCCGAATAAATATACTGCGATCGACTCCGGCGAGTCTGTGTCAAACCACACAGTCCAGGTTCGCTGTTCTTCAGAGCAGTTGCTGCACATAGAAAATTTGATTCATACTGGCATTCGCGACTTGTTGCACAGCTATCCGAAGGTAGATTACCGCCTACCCGAACAAGTTAAATCCGGTTGGAGAGTTGGTAGCTGGTTGTCATAGTTTGTGGTAATGGAGGGAGATGCCGAGAGCCTCGGCATTCTCGGTTGGGCGATCGAGCTAGAATTGTCTGTGGACTCGATCGCGCTCAACACTTTTGGTAATTGCAGCAGCCGTCGCACGGGCCATGAGGGTTGACAGCACAGCGCAGAATTTCCGATCGAGCGTTAAAGTGGCAGCTAGCATCTCCGATAACCCAGATGCCGCTGACAAAGGTTCTTTCCGTCGGAGCTTGGGCTGACTGCACGTACAAGGCAATTTTTTGCAGTTGGTAGCGTCCGAATTTGAGTTGATAGCGGTGGTGGCGTTCCAAAACGGCATAGGTTTGTCCCTCTAAGTCTAGATAGTTCCCCGGTTGCGGTGTCCAATCCAGCCGAATGCTACCTAAGGATTGGCGGGGGTGAGAGAGAATCACCTCTACGGATAAAGTATTTTGTTCCATGTGCGGTGCGGCAAGCGAGTACAAGCTGATGGTATCGCAGTCGCAGGCTCGATCGAGATGCGGTGGAGATTCCCAACAGATTTTAAGGGTTTGCGGGACTTGGGAGGCTTGGGGTGCGATCGGCAGTGCGAGCATCTCGCGAGCGAATGCTCTCACTCGGGTATAATTCAATACGCTTGGGTTAACTCTTGTTTTGTGATTGCGCGACGACAGAGCTCGAACAAAACGCTCTAAAAAAAGATACCGATTAAGAGTCCCTTGTTCTTTTGTGCAGCCAAAGTTCAGGATAGGTAATAGCTGTCCCAATAATAGTTAGGGCACAACCCACTAGCGTGGCATAGAAACGCACAGGTAATAAAGCGCGATCGCCGCCTTCATTTAGCATCAGCAGGTCAATCATGACCATTACCAGCACCGTTACCGCAGCACAGCAAAGCGTGTAATTTTTGGCTAACCCGATGGGAACCAGTAGTGCAGCCAGCATAATGTAAGCGATCAGCAGGTGAGGATTATTGGTAGAGGTAATCATTACTTCTACTAGCAGTACGCCAATCAGCGTTCCCAATATCCGTTGAGAAGTCCGCTTAACAGTTGCAGAGCTATCAGGCTTCATGACTACTAGAGTTGTGGCTGCGATCCAAAAGGGTCGAGGCAGATGCAATAAGAAACTGCCCCCGAAGGCAATTGTCGCCACGATGCCATAGCAGAGAGCAAACCGCAACCCTGCCGTTTGTTTAGATTGAATGCGCTGCCAGCCCTCGCGCAGATCGGGGCCTGTGGTTAAGCGATTGACTCGAAACAGCCAATGCTCGATCGCTATGATAATAGCTGTCCACAGACCACCTGCTAAAAAAATAAAAATCAATCGTCCATCAATTGGAATTAATTCAGTGCCAAAGGCGCTAAGCTGCAATGCACCAAAAAGGAAGCCTAGCACTGCAAACCGCACCATGATTTCGATCGCCATGTGAGAACAATGCAACCACCCCGCAGTAGTGCCAAGAACCAGAACTCCTAATGTAATTAACTCGGGTGAATGAGTTAGAAAGCTACCGAGTTGGGTACAACCGGCAATCAGAGCAGAACCGATTAAAGTGCTCAGCAATCGATATTTCGGACGAGCATCAATGTTGGCAATATTCACAACATACATACCACCAATCCCGGCAACAGCACCGTAACGAAGAAACCCTGTTGCAGAGCCGATCGCCAGCGGAACACCGATGCTCAGTGTATAACGAACTGCCTTATCCCAGGGTAGAGATTTTAGGTTGAGCCATGCTTGTTGCACTTGGGTTTGTCGCACAATAGTTAAGCCTAATCGATTTGTGTAGCTGCTCAGCTTACTGCTTTAGGTAGTGCTGTAACACCTCCCTTCGGTATGAAATTGTTCTAAATCTGTCGCATTGTTATACCAAGCGTGAAAAATCCTTGCTACAATAATTGAGGTTGAGGCAAGTTTATTCAAATATAGTCGATGGTGCGTCGCTTGTTAGATTTTTCGTCTCTTTTTGGGTACGCTCTCTGGCGACACACCCTACAAATATTGTTGCATTTATTTTTTAAATTGGTATTACTCCGCTTGCGCTCTAGTTAGCTCCTTTAATAAAAAAGGCATCAATGCCGTCCACATCAGAAAGAAAAGTCTCGCGGCAATTCTGTTGTCGTCGATGCGGCAGATTGTAGCCCAATAGGGTTCAGTGAAGACCGTTAAGAGAGGTAAAACGCTATGAAAAATAGATATTGCGATTGCTTCGTTCCTCGCAATGACCAGCACTAAATGAACCGTATTGGACTGTAGCAAGGTATTCATCAAGGACTCGATCGTCCTGCTGGGCAGTACAGTATTGTGTAGAGACAGAGCCACGTTGTCTCGGCTGACCAGAATATCCAGCAATACGCTTGGGTTAAGCCTAGGCAGTGCTTCAAATCAATACGCTTGGGTTAACTCTTTTTTGGTCTCAAGCTGTCCGCACGGAGAGCTTTCGCAATCTTTTATGAAAGCAATCTCAGTAGCTATTTTTCACTCTCGTTTTGTCTGCCGGACTCTTTTATCCCAGCGTATTCCGCTCTAACCGGAACTGCATTTTCTGCCATCAAAATTCCCAAAAATATGTCATTCCTTCCATGATTCCCCCAGCGCAAGCAGAGCCAGCTAAATAATGATTTTTTGTGCCGCATTCGCGATGCCATGCTAAGAGTTCTGACATAGCGTTAGCAACGATTACTCCCCGAACATCCTGTTCAAACATACTGATATCGTTGCCAGAATCGCCGCAAACTAATGTTGCATGAGATGGAATTTGCAGGCGCTTTTGTAAATAAGTCAGGGCCTTGCCTTTATTGCTAGTTTGTGGTAAGATATCTACATGGCGGTTGCTGCTAAAAATAATTTGAGCTGCCAGTCCCGATGCGGTTAACTTTTGCTGCAAGGTCTGGAGAATCGAGGTATTTTCTGCTGCTGGTTCCAGACAATAACTGATTTTCCAAGGATTTTGTTCTGTTAGGGATTGGGGTTTAAGATTGTTAAACTGCTGAGCCAAAGAGGCGATCGCCATTTTATCCCAATCTTGAGAAATATATTCCGCCCAATCTAAATCGAGGGTGGCGTCTTGGTAAATCTCGCTGCCTACACCTGCGATCGTATAGTCCGGGGCTAGCAGTTGTTTTTGGGAAATTAATTCGCAGGTGGAAGCATGAGAACGCCCGGTAGCGTAAACTAAACAAATTTGCGATCGCTTTGATTGCAAGCGCTGGTTTAAAAGTTGAGTTGCTGCGTCATCTCCGACTAATGTGTTGTCTAAATCTGTCACTAATAATAATTTCATTTTGAGAATTGGGAATTGGGAATTGGGAATTGGGAATTGGGAATTGGGAATTGGGAATTGGGAATTGGGAATTGGGAATTGG
>NZ_JAUBUN010000065.1:7900-33581 GCF_036702665.1 Microcoleus sp. Aus8_D2 | reverse complement strand
ACTGAAAGTAATGGCATAACTCAGATTAGTTTTGCCTCAACCGGAAAAGTTTTTGCTTCTTTAGTTGGGGTATCGTCCAGTCTGATTGGTGTCGCCGATTTTGCCTCAATCTAATAGCAAGCAGTCGCAGATAACCACGGTTATCTGCGACTCTCAGAGATTGGGGCTAATACTCGAGAAGCAGAGAGTATATCTACTTACCAAAAATCCCGATCAATTATATCGTCTCCGATCGAGTAACCGAAGTAAGATTGGTTCGTAGTGCGGACTTCAGTCCGTAGCATTTTGCGGACTGAAGTCCGCACTACGAACCGTTTTTGTTATCGTAATCGAACGGAGATGGTCTTACACGAAATCTCCGGAACCAGGCTAGACTTGGGTGCAGACATATTCAGTAGAATTCATCTATATTGCCACGACGTTCACAAATAAAGATGGCTATAGTTATACTTACTGATTTTCGCAATTTTGGGGGTATTGAATCCCGGTCAATAGGGACTCAATACCCTCTTGCTGCTAAATGCGAAGCGTGTTATAGCCAGAGGATCTCGGAGGAATTATCGTGAACCTAAATTTAGATACTATTTTCTCACCGCTGATGAACCCGGCCCTGAATGAGTTTCAGGCTTGGGCTTTGGAAAACCCCCAGGAGGGCCTCAGCAAAACGATGCTGCCCGCGATCGCCCTGATCGAAGGTTTAATCGCCAACGAACCCACCTATTTGCCAATGAAACGGCTGGCTTTCGGGGCTAATTTTTGCTGCGCGGGACAAGTCGTGATGGGAGAGTTTGCAACACTCGAACAAGCACTCACATCGCCCCAGGCGCGCGGATGGCGGCTGGGTACTTCTGTGCTCGATCCGGATCTCTCCCCCAACCAAGATGTCGGCGGTAGGAACGTTTTCCTGCTGTCTTTGTCCGATCGCGAACCAGACGGTAGCAGCAACCACGCAGCTTTCCGAAGCTGTATGCAAAAGTATCTTTTCAACAGTGCCACAACCGATCGCCAACAAGACGAAATCAGCAGGCGGTTGCTCGATCGCCTAGCCGCAGATTATACGGAGATGCCGCACGGTGCGGGTGAAGCATTTTTTACCGATGCTAGGCGCGGTTGGATGGGATTTTTAGTCCGATACCTGCATTACGTCATCTTTGGGATTAATCCAGATGACAAAGAGTCGATCGAACTTCTCACCGATTTACATTACATCCGCCAAAGCCCCGCGCACTACTTCGCCGTCGCGGGCAGCCTGCTGCAAAGTCTGAACCTGTTTGGACATGGGGATTTGTCGGCTTTAATCGAGCGCGCGGCGACTATCTACGAAAATTCTCCCGCCTTAGCCGACTTCGAGGTGAGCTCGGAAAACAACGGCATGACTAGGCGGGAATTGGCAAAGCTGATGACAGCGATTATGGGGATAGCGGGATTGCAAGGCCCCCTGCACCTAGGCTACACGGCTATGGGATACCGCCCTCTCCCGGCGTATAAAGGAACACGCACCGCTGAAATTAATCCGACGGATTTTTGGGATAATCTGGATTTGGACGATCGCCAGTCGATCGAGCTTTTCCTCCTGGAATGCGCGCGCCTCTGGGCTCCCGTCAGCGCCACCCACCGAGTCGCGACAGAGCCATTTACCGCCAGGGTAGGGGGCAGACAGCGCACTTTCCCCGCCGGCACCAAGGTACTGATACCGATCAGTTTGGGGCATCTAGACGGCAGTTTCTGGGGCTCTACGGTGTACGAATTCAACGCTAACCGCGAGAATTTGTGCCCTTATCATATGGGTTTTCATGCGGTGGGCGATCGAAGTGCGGGAAGAATTTGTCCCGGCAAAGATGTGGCAATGAAGATGTTGGTGGATGTGGTGAGTACCGTTGGTAAAGTACGCAGATCGTCGGCAGGTTTGTAGTGAGGACTTCAGTCCTAATCCACAGCCTAAACGAAAGTGCAAAAAAAAACTCGTAGTGAGGACTTCAGTCCTCTCTCCTTGTCTGAAGAAGGACTAAAGTCCTCACTACGAACCTGATTCTAAATCAAATCTAAAAAACCTGGTTTGATCGTGAGGACTTCAGTCCTCTCTCCTTGTCTGAAGAAGGACTAAAGTCCTCACTACGAACCTAATTTCGGTTATCTAACTGGATCCGAAATTAAAAGTATTTTCGAGGTTGAATAATACCATGTTAATCGAAACAAAGAAACTAAAAGACATCGCAACTTGGATGAAAACAGAACATCCGCCGGAGTTCCCCGAAGTTCTGCAAGGTATCTTCTTTATGGACGGGAATATTTTGCCAGACTATTGTCTGACGATGTACAATTCAGAATGGAATGCTGAGCAGCGGACTTTATTGCTGCGGATTTATGAGCCAGTTGTCTGGTCATTTCATGCCTCAATGGCGGGACGGATGTTACTTTATGCCGTCAAATTTTCTCGCTTCAGCTACTTGTTCCGCTTCTCGGATGCCACTTTGCAGCACGGGCACATCACGCCGATCGCGTTTGGATTGTCTGTGCCGGCGTGGCTGATGGATTTTTTGATCGATCGAGATCCGAACACTCCGAATGGGGATATTTGGGATCGCAGAAACTCGTTTTTCGGCAGACCTCCTGAAAAAGGCTATACACTCCGCAGAGTCGTAAATAAAGATGGGAACCCCACATCAGCGTTTCCAGATTTTCTGTCGAAAGTTGGCAGTGATTGTTTAATTATTGCCCAAGATTGAAAATATTTAGGACAACTATAAAACCCGCTTAATTAGGCGGGTTTTTGCGATCGCAGTGGCTGGATTTGAACCCGCGACTCTCATTGCGATCGCCCGAGTCACAGCAAAATTTCCGAAAAACAACCGAAATAGCGATACAGCGGATGACTGGTTTGGTGTCAGAGATAAGGAGACTATTCCCACACAAATTTTATAGCTAATTTTACTCCAAAACAGGAAGATTTTCATTAGACAAAATTGCCCAAGCAGCAGTAATTTGCCATTGAAGCGCTACTTCTGCAAAATTGGTTCCGGCTGCTGTGAGAGCGCTTTGTGCTGCACCCAATCCTGTTTTTGCTCCAGCCGCCCAAGCGGGTTAAAGAAAAATTTCTGGGGAATCAAAATATCTCACACCTCCATCTATGCAGTCAGCGGCTGCCCCTGCATTTGCCCTATTAGCAACTTCTTCAGTCGGATTCGACAGCCAATTTTTTGCCACCTCGATAAATGAGTGTTCACCTTCATCTTCTTCTGGGGAAGGCAATTTTTTTGTAATATAGTATATTGTTTGTTGGACTGCTGCTTTTTTAAAGGAAAGTTTTTGCGTCTCATCCATCAGGTTAAACAGCAGTTCTAAAATGTCTGGTGTATTCGGATTTTCTAGTCTCAACAAAAGAAGTCTAGGATTTTGAATAACTTGTTTGGGAAACTCAACGCCTAATTCCCATAATGTTTCAATGGGCGCATTAGAATTCATTGCTATATTTCGGCGAATGACGGCTGGCGTTAAATGGTTGTTCGCCAATAACCGTAAGAAATAACTATTCATCCGCATCCAAAGGAAGCTAATAGTGCGTGTCCGGAACAGCTTCATCATATTATTGAAATTGATTTTAATTTTTCGGCAATGTGTTTTTTGTGACTTGTCACAATTCGTCTTATGGTTATCTGTCAGACAGGAAGTCTGATGCAGCGAGGTCAATATTAGCCTTGTGAATAAATTTCACCGTCAGTCACAGTCAGATATTGAATGCAGCAATTATATCACCAGTCACCAGGGAAAGTACGGCTTTTCATCTAGAGCGATCGGGGGAAAGAAATGTTAGGTTTGTTGTCTCAACTATTTTCTCAGGTGCGTCGCTATTGAATTGTCGATCTTTCTTTGGGGATTTTCGAGGGCGACGCACCCTACGGCTATTTCTGCACTACTCTATGCAAGATTTGCTTTCGTAGTTCGTCAGCCATCAAAATTAATGGCGGACAGATGAGCAGCATCAACCATTGCACGGGAGATAGCGGTGCAGTGGCAAAGATTTTTTGTAAGGGTGGAACATAGATAATCGATAGAATCAGCGCCCACTCGATCGCAATTCCGAACCAAATCAAACGGTTGCTAAAAAAGCCTAAGCGAAAAATCGAGACGCGCTCGCTGCGGCAAGCAAAAACATTGCCATCCTGACAAGCAACGATCGCAGCCAACGTCACAGTCGTTGCTTGATGGTAAATTGCCATTTGGGTAGCATTCGCCGATCGTGCCAGAATAGTCGAATTAATCGCCTGCAACTCCGCAATTCCGTAGCCATTTGCCCACCAAACCAGCAGAAAACCTGTCATTCCTGCCAACCCTTCCAGCAATCCGAGAAAGCAATAGGCACGTAACAATAAAGACATATCCAGCAATGGTTTCGACTTGGGGCGGGGTTGTTGTTGCAAGATACCTGCCTCCGGTTCTTCTGCGCCCAAAGCCAGCGCTGGCAGCATATCTGTGCCCAGATCGATCGCCAAAATTTGTAGAATTACCAAAGCTGGCGGAATCTTTAAAAAGACCATCGCCAGGAAGGGAATAAACTCTGCCATGTTCGATGACAGAATGTAGGTGATAAACTTCCGAATATTCTGATATACAGCTCGTCCCTGCTCGATCGCACTCACGATCGTCGCAAAGTTATCATCAATCAGCACAATATCCGCCGCTTCCCGCGCCACATCCGTACCGCTCATCCCCATCGCAATGCCAATATGGGCGGCTCTCAAAGCAGGAGCATCATTGACTCCATCACCCGTCACGGCTACGATATCACCCATCGCGATGTAAGCTTGAACCAGCCTTAACTTCTGTTCCGGCATCACACGAGCAAAGACTAAGCCGGATTTTTGATGCAATATCTGACGCAGTTGGGCATCGGAGAGGTGTCCCATGTCTTCGCCCGTCACAACTCTGGCTTTACCATTCACTAAGCCAATGCGGCGGGCGATCGCTTCTGCGGTTAATCCATAATCTCCTGTTACCATCGTTACTTGGATACCTGCTTGATGGCATTTGGCGATCGCATCTGCAACTTCCGGCCTCGGCGGATCGATCATTGCCACCAAACCAACGAAAATCAGATTTTTCTCCAACTCCTGGGTGTCTTGCGAGTTAAGTTCCTCTTTCTGCTGGGCGGCAACTCCTAAAACTCGATAACCTTGACTCGCCAACGCATCATTAGCAGCGGAAATCTCTGTTCTTCCTACTTCTAATAACTCTGCTATCTGCCCATCTTTCAGAATCCCTTGACAGTGTTGTAACACATCCAACGGCGACCCCTTGGTGAAAATTAGATAGGGATCAGTTAGCATTTTGAGATTGGATGATTCGTTTTCTAACTCAAACCCTAAACCAGAATCATCCGAACTTCTTTGTAACACGACACTCATCATTCGTCGGCGCGAATCAAACGGAACTTCCTGAATTCTGGGCAAATGATGCTGTAATTCTTCCAGATTCAATCCGTTTTTGATGGCTGCTACCAGGAGAGCAGCTTCGGTGGGATCGCCAATTTCCTGCCACTGACTGGAACCTGGCGGATGTTTCAGACGAGCATTGCTACAGAGAGCCGCTCCTGCAAGTAGCAAATTAACCTGTGACTTTTGGCGCTGATTTGTGAGTCGCACCTCTCCGGTTGGCTCGTAGCCCGCTCCCGTGACTTCAATCTCAGTTGTCGGAATCCAGAGTTGGCGCACCGTCATTTCATTTTTGGTGAGTGTCCCCGTTTTGTCCGTACAGATGACGGTTGTGGCGCTCAATGTTTCCACAGCCGACAGGCGACGTACTAGAGCATTGCGCTTGGCCATCCGCTTGACACCAATTGCCAAGGCTAGGGTAACGGTTGGGAGCAGTCCTTCTGGGACAAAGGCTACAATAATCCCGATCGCAAAAATGAAGCTTTCCTTAACTCCCATACCCACCAACAGATTGCTCAGCAAAAAGACCAAAACACCCATACCGAGGGCGATCGCAGTGATAATATGCACCACTCGGTTGATTTGAACTTCCAGAGTGCTGGGTTCTCGCTTGACTGTGGCAGTCATGTGGGCGACTTGACCAAACTCTGTCTGAGTCCCTGTAGCGTACACGACAGCTAAACCGCGCCCTGACGCAACGGTAGAACCTGCAAATACGAGATTGCTTGCTTCCGAGGCACGCATTTTTTCTGCGATCGCAGGTGCCGCCGATCGCGAAACCGGCAGCGATTCTCCTGTCAGCACTGAGACATCGACATACAAAGACTGAGATGAAACCAGTCTGGCATCGCCGGAAATGCGATCGCCCTCTTCCAACTGCAAGACATCTCCCGGAACCATTTCTCTGACGGAAATCTCACATAAGGTTCCATCTCGATAGACTTTCGCTTGTGCTGGCAACATTTTATTGAGTGCTGCTAACGCTTGTTCTGCCTTGAATTCTTGCCAAAAACTGAATCCGGCATTAATCCAGATTACGGCCCAGATTGCCCAACCAAGTTCGGGCGTACCGGAGATAAAAGCGAGGGTACCCGCAACCCAGAGCAAGAGTGCCATGAAATGAGTTAATTGATCTATGAAGCGAAGTAATAGCGATCGTCGCGCTGGTTCGGGCAGTTCATTAAACCCATAATGCTTGATTCTGATTGCTGTCTCTGCTTCGGAAAGTCCCTGTGCCGAAGTTGACAGCCTTTCGTAGAGTTGCTCAGTAGATAGCGCCCAGACAGGAAGATGAGTTTTCATGCGATCGACAGGCATAAAAAATACCCACGTTGGTGACTAACTTCTTTTATAGCCTGACAGCGGTGATTGTCCAGGGTAAACGCATCTTAATTTTAACTCAGAATATGCTACAGTTAGAGCCGACTAATTTTCTATGTAGTTTATTGTAGTTCATGAGTGTTGTCAATGACAAGAGGTTTTAGTAAAAGTGTAAATTCCCCAAAAAAAGAAACAGATTCATGATCTTCATTGAATCTTTTAAAAACCAGTTTTTTAGAACATTTTGCTAACTTGAACGACCCAATAATAGAAAGAAGTAAAGAACATTTGCTCAAAGATATTAGATCGATTGCGATTCTAGCTGTCATCAGCGGTGCCGACGGATCTGTCCGGAATAGAAGCCTATGGTAACGCCAAATATGAATGGTTAAAAAGCTTCCTAGAATTACCGAATGGCATACCATCTCATGACACATTTAGTAGAGGATTTGCCCGAATTGAACCGCAACAGTTTCAAGAATGTTTTTTGAGTTGGGTAAATTCGATAATCAGGGAATTAGAACTAGAGGTGATTGCCATTGATGGGAAAACAATGAAACTATCTTACGAGAGGAATGACCAACAAAAAGCGCTACATATAGTTACAGCTTGGTCTTCATCTCATCAATTAGTGTTAGGACAAAAAAAAGTTCATAAAAAATCTAACGAATTGACAGCAATTCCGGAATTAATAGAAATGCTAGAAATTGCCGGAAGTATAATAACCATAGATGCTATGGGATGTCAAAAAGACATAACATCTCTGATTATCAAGAAAAAAGGAGATTACATTTTAGCTTTAAAAGGGAATCAAAAACTCCTGCACACAGCCGTAAAAGAATGGTTTGAAGCGGCCCAAAAAACAAATTATTCAGGCAGAAAGTACAATTATTATGAACGAGTAGAAGCTGGACATCATCGAGGGGAAAAAAGACAAGTATGGACTGTTGATATATCTGAGTTACCACCTCTGCACAATCAAGAATTATGGAGTGGATTAAAAACAGTTGTCATGATAGTTAGTGAACGAAGGCTGTGGAATAAAACCACGACTGAAGCTCGTTTTTACTTGAGTAGTTTAAGCAGTAATGCTGAGACAATTGCCCTAGCAATCCGCAGTCATTGGGGAATTTAAAATAGCTTACATTGGACGCTAGATGTTACATTTTGTGAAGACAAAAGCCGGATTCGGAAACAGAACTCTCCCGAGAATTTTGCACTTTTACGTCGCGAGTGCCATAAATTTACTGAAACCAGAAAAAACTTCTAAACAAAGTCTAAAAATGAAACGAGATCGAGCGGCAATGGATAATAATTATTTAGTTCAAATTTTAAACTCTGCCAGTTAACACTCGAAATCTAATACCAATCTATTGAAAAAATTATCCGGCTTTAAGAAGTTCATACAATCTTAAGGTTCTAGTTTTATCTGCTCAAGTGGGGTTAAAATTAAGGATTTTAAGAAGGTTTTTTGAGTTATTTAGTCATGCACAAATTCACGTTTTAGTCAAATTAATTTAGATGCGTTTACCCTGGGTGATTGTCTAGATTAGATTATGTTTCTTAAAGATTAGACATCTGGGAAAAAGCAACTTAAACCCTTGCTAATCCAAGGTTGAAGTCGATCGTCCGTCTGATTCCCGATCCGATTGGCGAGTAATATCTCTGGCTCAAGAAAGGATAAAAGTAATTCCCAAATTGCTAAAGTTCTCGGTTGCTGTGAAGAAGCAGTGCGAAAACATCTGGAGCATCTTTACCAAAAACTGTAGAAACCCCGACGGGGGCTGTGATGGTTGCCTGGGAAAAATTGAGGTTACTCAAAGGGTAGTTTGTTGCAATATCGTAATAATCATATACGCAGATCGTCGTATTGTTTTCCAAGTTTATTTGGAAGATTATTAAATCAAAGTCCAAAAGAAAAGACTACTCGTATTAAACAAAAGGAGTTCTCAAATGGCTACAACAACCCATACACATAAATTTTCCGATCGCGATGCTGCCCTGATCGCCGCCAAGAAAGACATAGTAACTACCAGCGCCAAAACGTGGCGTGCTTTCCTTTTCAATGATCCAGCAGCAGCAGCAGCCTATGGGAACACATCTCCTCCACAAGGACCTGGGGAAATCGTCTTTTCGGTTCTCCCTGATGGAAAAGTGTGGGTGTTCCCCTACTTTTAAATCTCAGCTTGTGCATCAATTTCTCTGATGCTGGTTTGAGCATTTACAAGAGCCTGACTATTCATGGTATTTCTAAATCCCTATTCAGCATTCAGCGCAAGCACAACGTTTTTTGGTAGTCCTGCATTCAGCCAAATCCAGCCAATACTGACACAATTCAAGCAAGCTTGGACTCGTGTGCGATCGGTTTGGCGATCGATGGGCAAGCGCAGTTTATGACTCAACGAGCAGAAAAACTGCTCGTTGAGTCAGTATTTTTTACCCCGCACGCGACACTCATTGCCAGAACCCTTAGAACCTTGGTTCAAGCATCAGATGAAGCTACTTGCGTTCGACGTTGATGTTCCATGCTCATGCTGACGTTTGCACATTCAGCAAGCAGGACGACAGTCGATCGTCCGTCTGATTCCCGATCCGATTGGCGAGCAAGATCTATTGCTCAAGAGAGGAACAAAAACTGCAAGAATTCTCGATTGCCACTCGGGAATTAATAGGACTCACCAAACGCGAAGCAGAGGTGCAGTTCTGGATTGCCAAGGATCAAAGTAATGCCCAAATTGCTAAAGTGCTGGGTTACTGTGAAGGAACAGTGCCAAAATATCTGGAGCATCTTTACAAAAAACTCTACAAACCAGGACGGCGGCTGTGATGGTTTCCCTAGAAAAGTTGGGACTACTCAAAGGGTAGTTTGTTGCAAGATCGTAATAATCATATACGCGGATCGTCGTATTGCTCCTCAAACAGATTTTGAAGTTTACTAAATACAGATGCCAAGCAAACAATATAACTAACTGATGCTACGTGAAACTATTTGACTAGACCTACGGCTTAAGGGTTACAAGCAATTAAAGCTTGAGATCCAATGCTATTGGCCCTCTTTAAGAGCGAGTTGGCTTAAAGACTTCAAGACTTCCACGTAACACCAGTTAATAACACCAATTTTTCAATCAATCCTGTTTAAGGAGACTCCCTATGCCTCTGATGCTGATCGCAGGTCATTTCAAAATCCTGAATACTGCACCCGACGGAGATTCAGTTAAGTTCTACCCTGATAATCCGAACCTATGGAGCAAGTTGAACAACAAAGTTCGCACCAATCATTCTGGAGGATCACAACGGGAGCTTAGATGGTATTGATGCCTTAGAAACCCATTACCAGTCACGACTAGGAAGTCTCGGTATGCAACACCAACCAGAAACACTGGCCCGGGCGGCATCGGCAGAACTATTGAAATTCTTGGGTTTCAGCCAGATTACCCGTAATGCTCGCGAGGTTGTCACCGCAGCAACTCCCCAGCAAATTCCGGGTTTCATTTTGACTCGATTTGCCGATACCTATGGGCGTAGCATTGCTTTTGTCTTCAAAGGCAAAGCCCCTGGAGCCGATGGCAGTGATGTTTACTTGGATAAATCTCTCCTACATCAGAGCGCCAATTATCATCTTTTGGTAGAGGGACTGGCTTATCCTACCTTCTATTCAAAACTGTATGTTGACCTCCGACAGGAAATGGTGAAGTCTGTGGAGAAAGCACGCCATGACAAGAAGGGAATATGGCAGCTCGATCAAACAAAAGATGGGTTTGTTCTTGAAAAACTACAGACTATCACTGACAAAGTAGTGATCCTACCCAAACTCTTTCGGCGACTACTAGACTACTTGGCAATCAATGAAGGTAGTGTTTCCTTAACAGGGTTCAAAGGTTATCTTAAATCTCTTGACGATCGGACGATCATTCTTCCAGATGGTCAATTCACAAACTTTGACTACGTGGTTGATGTCAAAGATCAAACCATCAAGTTGACTCATCCACCAGAGCGACTGGTATTTGTGGAGAAATGAATTTAATTTAACCAATACCCGTCAGGTATTGAAATCAAGAGAATGAAAGGTACATTCATCAAATACCTCAAACTTATCCAGGTAATCGTATGCGCCTGCCTGTTATTGATAGGGTTGATTGTTATTTGGCAGGAGAAAGTCATGGCTAATTCTAATACTATTGTCAGCCCGATCGGCAGGATCGACCCGCCCCTGGAGTCCCACGCCACCGCACCCACGGGACGAACAGTATATTTCAGCGATGGACAGACTTTGCGCCTCGATCCAGATAATCCGTACTCCATCATTTATGCCGAACTCCTGGATAGTATGCAGCAGGCTGGTATCCCTGCCTATGTTGAGTTCGACCCAGAAACCAGGGCGATCGCGCGGGTACTCGTCCCTCTCGTTGTGAGGGTTAGCAATATTGTTCGCACCGAGTCCGGGCAGTTTCTGGTCGAGTTGGAAATATCGAGTGCCCGACATACCCTCAGCCCGACCAACCAAGATTTTAATCGCCTGTTGAGAGCTCTGGAAGCAGCGCGACAGAGCCAAGCCCAAGTGTTTGTGACCGAAACGGACAACCATGAAATCATCGATGTCCGTCCCGCCGCACTTCCATAGCCTCGCAGTAAGTTTGCTTTCTAAACAGTATTTATTTTCTAGCTATCCTAGAAGGAGGTTTGATTATGTCCAATACCCGTGCGATCGCTGGATTGGTAAGTCATATTGACCTACCGCCTCTGATGACAGCGGCTCACCGTTTGAGCTTTGAATCGACGCCGGTGGATGTCACCTTTGAAAGCGGCGAGACCACCTATCTCGACGCAACTAATCCGCTGTCGGCTGGCTATGCCGAGATCCTTGAAGATTTGCGTCATGCCAAAATTCCCGGCTATGTCGAGGTAGATCCACAAACGCGATCGATCTCCCGCCTGCTGATTCCCATACAGGCCAAAGTCGTGGCACTCGTGAAGATTGGTGGCGACGTAGCAGTCGGGCTGGAGATCTCCCAATCGCACCGTGTCTTGAAGAGTTCCAACAGTCAATTCGCCCGCCTTTTGAGCATCCTGGAAGAGGCGAAGAAAACCGGGGCTACCGTCCTCGTGACAGATACCGACGATCGCGAAATCATCGATGTCCGTCCCTGGGAAACGGTGACGACGGCGCAAGAATTGACAGCTTTGGATTTGGCTGCCGAAGCTCTTTCGGCTGAAAGCATCAAGTTTGAGGAGTTAGCTACCGAAGGTGCTGCCTCGGCTACCGTATCAGCGAGTGGTCTCCCTGCCGTTAGCTGGCTGCGCCTCAACCAACTTTTTAACTGGCTTGCTAGTGGCAGTTGCAATCCCATTACCGTTCCGCCACCCTGCATTCCCTTCCTATACCCCGATGACGGCTGTTGGGGAAGGGCACACTCCATGGCGAGACGAATTGTCAGCGTTGGTAACGTTCCGGGCAAGGTGTGGAATTATGGCAACCTGCGGGCAAATACGAGGAACAATCCAAATTGCTACGTCCGCTGGGGCTGGCACGTGGCACCAATTATGACCGTCATTGGTTCGCCCTTCTATTGGGTGATCGATCCGTCGATGTTTGGGGCACCGGTGACAGTTTCGCAATGGAAGCAAGCACAATCAGATCCGGGTTCCCAGATTGTTTATACAGTTTGGCAAGTCTTCCATCGATCGCAAAGCGGACAAGTTACCTACGATCCGAACTTCACCCAGACTGCCCAGGTACTGGCCACCTATCGCGCAGCGCTGAGGGTGAGATCGCTTACCATTGGTGCTCCTCCTTACGCCAAATGTCATTAGCCGGGGTCGCTGGCTTGCTCCAGGGAGCGTTCAGGCTCCCTGGCTGTTCGTCAATAGCTGGGATTGTCTGGCTTCGGTACGAAAGTCGGCGAGGTATGCAGATACTTGAGCACAATGTAGCCGATACCAGCTCTGGCTGACCTACTCATTGGCATTTAACAATACGCAGATCATTGTATTTTTCCTAAAACTCATTTTTGCGAGTATTGGATCGAAAGTTTTTGTGCTCTGCAAGGGATGGTAAGACCAATAACCATCAAACATTTAAATTAAGAGGTGTTTTATGTCCGCACAACCTAGTTTTCCCATCCCCGCAACTGCTCCAGGCGGTGAAACGACAGGGCGATACATCGTTACTTTCCGCGACAATGCAGTCACAGAAGGGTTGGGTGTGCTGAGTGAGCAGGCTGGCATCAGAGGACTGCTCAGTGCTGCCGATTTCTCTGAGTCTGCTATAGATGTCGATCAGCTCGAAGCGGCAGGGGGGGTGGTGTTTCCCACTCTCGGCGTGGCTGTTGTCTCACTGGACTCAGGGGCTTTGAACAGCATCATGACAGTAGCGGGAGAAGATTCTGCGATCTTGGCGATCGAGCCTGAGCACATCTTCTACGCGATCGCTGAGGGGTTGCCAGAGGAATATCTACGAGGCTATCGCGATGCGGTTAACCACCTGTATGAAAAAGCCACCACGACAATCGTGGACGAGATCGAGTTAGGAGTTCCATGTTTTGCCGATGATGCCCAGTCCACTTGGGGTCTGAAGGCAACGAAGGTCGTAACCTCTAAATACACCGGAAAAGGAATGAAGGTCGCCGTGCTGGATACAGGGATGGATCTCCAACACCCTGACTTCAAGGGACGCAAAATTATGTCGAAGTCTTTCGTTCCAGGGGAAGCGGTACAAGATGGGTTCGGTCATGGTACTCACTGCATAGGAACGTCGTGCGGGTTCAAGGATCTCAACAATCGGCGGTATGGGATTGCTTATGAGGCAACTATTTACGTCGGCAAGGTCTTGAGCAATGCCGGTAGTGGCAATGGTAGCTGGATTCTCGCTGGTATGGAATGGGCGATCGTCAACGGCTGTCAGGTAATCTCCATGTCCTTAGGAAACAACATTCCAACGCCGTCTACTGCTTACGAAACTGTCGGCCGTCGAGCACTGCAAAATGGGTGCCTCATCGTGGCGGCTGCTGGCAACCACCGACAAACGGCTCCCAATCCGCCCGGTACCGTCGGTCAACCAGCCAATAGCCCGTCGATTATGGCCGTCGCGGCCGTCGATAACTGCCTCAAATTAGCTACCTTCTCGGCCACCTCTGGTTCGGCTGCGGGGGCTAAAGTCGATATTGCTGGTGCAGGAGTCAATGTATACTCATCCGTGCCGATGAATAAGGGACGGTATGCTGTCTTCAGTGGCACGAGCATGGCGACTCCTCACGTCGCCGGGATCGCGGCCCTGTATGCCCAATCGACTGGCAAACGAGGCGATCAACTTTGGCAATTGCTAACTTCCTATGCTAAGCCACTACCATTAGCAGTTGCTGATGTGGGAAGTGGCTTAGTCCAAGCTCCACAGTAACGACCGATCTCGAAATGAGGCGGTAGTTTCTGTTGATAGTCAAAAGCTAAATAGGTAGTATAAAAAGATGAACTCTAGAGACGTTACCACCTCTAGAGTTCATCTTTTTATAGTTGAGCCAGTAAAAGTTACTGACTATCTGCGATCGGAGCGGCGGGATTTGAACCCACGACCCCTACTACCCCAAAGTAGTGCGCTACCAAGCTGCGCTACGCCCCGACAGCTTTAATAGCTTAGCATAGAATTCCCAAAAAAGTCAAAAAACTTTTAAAACTTTTGCCGCCTGCACCAAACCGGGCGCCGCAGCCGCCGGCCAAAAACCCTCGCCGCGACGGCCAGCATTCAAGATCAACTGCACGCTGTAAGCTTCGGGATAGCCTTCTACCTGTACCCACAGCAAATCGCTTTCGGCTTCAATCGCGATTTTTTCCTCGTCCATTAACTCAGAGGCCATTTGACTCATTGTGTCGGCCAACTGTCCCAACAACCGGCAAAAATCGTTTAACTCGGCCTCCGTGAGTTCGATCGCCCAACCCGAACCAGCCACCAAACCCTGAAACTCCTTCGCCTCTGGGTTCCATCCCAAACGCCAGCCAACACCCGTCTTAATTACACGTTCCATCGATCGATTTTAGATTTTGGATTTTAGATTTTAGATTGATTGATTAGGTGATTTTAGGACTTATATCATGTCCGGTCGATTACCATAACAACAACGGAACGCACGTGCGGACTTGGGTCCTGGGCCTGAGAGCGGACGCTCAGTCCGTACTACAAACCAATCTTTTCGTAGTGCGGACTTGGGTCCTGGGCCTGAGAGCGGACGCTCAGTCCGTACTACAAACCAATCTGTTTTTGCCGAAAAGACGCGTTACACCAGTCAGATTAGCCAAAAACCCGGTTTCTAGGCCTCGTTCAAGTTTACGGTGTCAGCAACTTTGCATCTCCCGGCTGTGGCTGCGGTGTTTCCGGGGAAGTCTCGCGCCCTTTTGGTTTGTCGCCCCTCGCCGGTGTCCCTCCACGCCCGGAATTCTCGGTAAAAACATCAACCAAAGCTTGAACCAAAGCATCCCGCTGTCTTTTATTTAAACTTTGAATAGCAGCGCGATCGCGTTCCATCGGATTTGAGCGCAAAACGTCTTTTCCCGGATACACGCCTTCCACCAAATAATCGGGAGTCGCCCCCAAATAGTCGGCTAAACTCAGCTTCCAATCAAAGCGGTAATTGGGCGGTCGTCCTTTGACAAACACGTGATATCTAATCAAGCGGCCGACTAAAGTATTGTTTGGATCGACTTTTCCAGTTTCCTTAGAAATGTAGTTATTCTCGATCGGCAAATCCGGCACTTTTTCGTACACAAATTTCCACGCATCTTGCGCCCTCACTTGCTGCGGCGCAGATTGTTGAGCAACCAGCGGCACAGACACATAACTCCGCAGCCGCAAAGGTTCCAAAGCCGACATACTTAATTTGCCCGATTCCAATACCCCACTCAAAAGCGTGAAAATCGCCACACTCAAAGTAACTAACAGAAAACTCAAGCCTAGCTTTAATTTTTTCACGGTTTTGACAATTTCACAAATAGAATATAGCGGTTTTCATTGAAGTAAAGATATCTGATTCCGGACACGGCATTGCCGTTTCCCTACTGTATTTCCTCGGGTTCCCAACACGGCGCCGTGCCTTTGGGAAAGAGTCAATTTAAGGTCAAACGTACTGCTGGTCTTCTGTCTAGCGATTAATGCCATATCCCCCCTTGTTAAGAGCTACCCTGTACACACAAGTTATGAGATCACCCTGGCGCCCCCCGATCCTCGGGGGGAACCGGAGTCAAAGTCCCCCGAGGAGCGGGGGATGCGAGGGGGCTCTCCGAGGATTTTGGTTCTACACAGAGATGTGTGTACACGATAGCTTCTTAAGAGGGGGGACAGGATTCTGCTCAAAGTCCCCCGAGGAGCGGGGGATGCGAGGGGGATCTGGTCTCTGCTATAAACGAGAGATACAAGGGTTTTCAGGCGATTGTTGACACTTTCCCAAAGGCACTGCCGTTTCCATACTGTATTTCACAGAATTGAAAACTGCTAGAATTTCCTAAACTTACCTGCTACCATATCTCCTAGTTTCTAATTTTAGGACTTAGGAAAATCAACCGATTGGGAGCATCCCGATTTGGCAAAAATAGTTTTTTAGGAGTGCGAACTCGACGCTAGCTTGTGTATATATTTCTAGCTCCCTTGCGTACATAAAATAAACCGGATTTTTCGCCCGCGCCCGTCTATTTTGAGAAAATTTTGAGTTTTGAGTTAACAAAAATTGCTCGCAATTCACCACTCAAAACTCAAAACTCCCGAAGTCTAGATGTCTCCGATAATTTCCGGCTGAGTCAGTTCGTCCGACATCTCAAATATCGCCCGCATTACAGGCTTCATTTGATGGTCGTCCATATTGTCAAAATCTTCATAGCGACGGCGTTTGGCGCGGTTCGCCACCTGCACCGTAATCCGATAGCGGTTGGATGCAGCACCGATCAACTCTTCCGCCCGACGGGTGAGCTGAGTTGAATCGAAGGTTGGACGCTTAACCATGAGACTACCTACTTTATCTAATGTTACATTCTAGTTTAGTATGTCAAGATTCAAAAATCATTAACTGAGTATCATTGCTTATGCAGGCAGCAACAGCCTATTCCTTTGGTCACTTGCATCGGGTAAATTCTCATCCCCTCAAATTGGTTGCTTTCGGCGACAGCTTAATCTACGGTTTCGGCGACGGTGCGGGCGGTGGTTGGGTGGAAAGATTGCGCCGCCAGTGGATGTTACCGGAGAGTGCAGGACACGTTTTATACAATTTGGGGGTTCGGGGCGATCGCACCTATCAAGTCGCCCAGCGGCTGGAAAACGAGTTTCGCCACCGGGGCGAGCTCAGAAACCGCGTCCCAGATGCGATTATTCTTTCCGTAGGCCTCAACGATTCGGCGAGAGTGCAGTCGCCTACCGGGCGCAGTTATACTGATTTTGAACATTTTAAAGCTGTTTTGGATAATTTGTTAAATTTATCGCAACAACTTTGTCCGGTGATATTTGTCGGGATGGTGCCGGTGGATGAAAGCAAAATGCCTTTTCAAGATTGTTTGTACTACAATCACGCCGACCAATATCGCTATAAAGAAGCCACGAAGTTAGCTTGTTTGCAACGGGGAATTCCCTATTTAGATATTTTTGATAAATGGATGGATCGCGGTAATATTTGGTGGCGTTCTTGTCTGACTTCGGATGGTCTACATCCCAATGCAGCCGGCTATCAATCTTTATTTGAAGATGTGACAAGTTGGGAACCGTTAGTCGCTATTAGTCATTAGTCAGTTGACCTGTGTCAGTTGACCTGTGTCAGTTGACCTGTGTCAGTTGACCTGTGTCAGTTGTCTAGGATGCACGGCTAATCAAGAAACCGGGTTTTTTCACAGCAATACTTCGTAGCGCACAGTTGCGGTAAACAACCCGGTTTCTGGGCACCCGTGCGTCCTCTGCACTTACCGAAAAAGCGATATTCTGCCACCATACATATAGATATTCTGGGCAATTCCTGTATAAGTTCCAGGTAGATAAGGGAGATACAGTTGACCTGTGTCAGTTGACCTGTGTCAGTTGACCTGTGTCAGTTGACCTGTGTCAGTTGTCTAGGATGCACGGCTAATCAAGAAACCGGGTTTTTTCACAGCAATACTTCGTAGCGCACAGTTGCGGTAAACAACCCGGTTTCTGGGCACCCGTGCGTCCTCTGCACTTACCGAAAAAGCGATATTCTGCCACCATACATATAGATATTCTGGGCAATTCCTGTATAAGTTCCAGGTAGATAAGGGAGATAAGGAACATAAGTAATTTAAGGAATTTAAGCATTTTAAAATCGACAAATTAGCCGAAAAATATTTTTTTTAAAAGACCGTATCTTCCCATCGCCAGAAAAAAAAGCATTTAATAATGATGACATCACTGAGCACAACAGCCAGCTAGGCAAGAATCAATCAACGATAAATAGCCGGACAAAGGCTGGCTTTTCCATCAATAAAAAACTTGTGTAAATTGGAGAATAAAAAAATGTCTATATTTCACCGCATCAAATTCTACACATCTGTTTTATTAACATTATCAACCATGGCCGGAACCGCAGCGCCAATGCTCGCTCCCGCACCTGCTTTTGCTCAGACAGCTTTTTCGGATGTTAGTAATAACTATTGGGCAAAAGACTTTATTCAAGATTTGTCAGAAAGAGGCATTATCAAAGGTTTTCCCGATCGCACTTTCCGCCCGGATGCACCCGTGACGCGGGCGGAATTCGCGGCAATGATCCGTTCTGTGAAAAAGGCAAAAACCCGCGCTGCTGTAGGTTTTGTCGATGTTCCGTCTAATTTTTGGGCAAGGGGGGCGATCGCCGAAGCTTATGAAATGGCATGGATGTCTGGCTATCCCGGCAATGTTTTCAGGCCATCACAGCAGATTCCTCGCGTTCAAGTTGTAGTCGCTTTAAATAACGGACTGGGCTATGAGCCAGCTTGCAATTTTCAAGATGTTCTCAGCTACTATAATGATGCGGGTGAGATTCAGAGTTATGCTGTGAAAAGCGTTGCTGCTGCTACTGAAAAACAGTTGGTTGTCAGCTATCCCAATCCTAAATCTCTTAAACCCAACCAGTCAGCAACGCGGGCGGAAGTCGCTGCTTTTATCTATCAAACATTAGTCAGTACCAATCAAGCAAGAGCAATTAATTCTCCTTATATTGCTAAGATAGATATTGGGCAGAGTGTTGCTGTGAAAATTCCTAGCGGGGTGACTATTCCCATCGAGTACGCCAAAGGCAAGATTTTGCTCGGCCCCAATGACAAGTCTCCGATTACTCTGACTGTGGCTGCGGATATCGCAGGTAATAATGGCAAAGTGCTGATACCCGAGGGCTCGAAAATTAGCGGCGAATTGCGATCGACTGCTGAGGGCGTTCAGTTTGTCGCCCAGGAGTTAAGTATCATTAACGGTAGCAGAGTCCCTCTGAATGCGACTTCGCAGGTGATTACTCGCAAAGAAAGTGTGACTAAGGGCGTGAATGTTGGTAATCTGATTAAGAACACGGCTTTGGGTGCAGCGGCGGCGGCGGCGATTGCGGGCGTTACGGGCGATCGGGCGATCGCAACTGAAGAGGTGCTCGGCGGTGCGGGAATCGGGACTTTAGTCGGGGTATTTTTGGGTAGAAATAAAGTTGATTTGTATGCTGTTAATCCCGACACCGATTTAGATTTGCTGTTGAATTCCGATTTGGTATTTGGTACTGCAAATACAGGCATTTGTAGCCCTCGGTAGAAGGAAGTACGTCCGCTTCTTTTGTAGCGGATGTAGCGGATGTAGCGGATGTCACGGATGCAGCCTGAACTAAGAAACCGGGTTTCTTTGTAGATTTATTGCTACTAAACTAACCAACTCGTAGAAACCCGGTTTCTAGCCGAAGAGTGCACAGTCTGAACTAAGAAACCGGGTTTATTTGTAGATTTATTGATACTAAACCCCGGTTTCTAGCCAAAGAGTGCATAATTCCTGTAACTTTAAATTTCTACGAACATCCCAGACTTTCTCGCGTAGAAACTCCCGTCACGGGATTGACACCATCTGCTTTTTCGCACATCATTGTTACTTGATAAGCATCGATAATTGCGTCGGTAAAATCAGCGCCGGAAATGGCAGCATCAAAAAAACGACTTCGAGTCATAATTGCTTCGGTAAAATTAGTATTCGTCAAATTAGCGCCGTCGAATGTAATTCTATCTGCTAAAGCACCGGAGAGATTTGCACCTGACAAGTTGGCCTTCCACAAAACTCCCTTAGTCAAAATCGCATTGGTTAAATCAGCGCCTTGAAAGTTGGTTCCCCGCATCTCGGCGGCGACGAATGTTCCGCCCGCTAAGTCAGAATTGGAGAAATCGCGATCGGACAAATTAATATTTGTGTAATTAATATTGGTTTTCGGCAGCGCAAATGCCGGAGTAGCACTCAGCAGCACCCATCCAAAGGCTAACACTACACTTATAATTAGGCTCAGGACTATTCGGAATACACTTTTCACAGATTTTTTACTCATGGTAATTAACTAATAACTAATGATAGTATGTCCGAACCGAACAACAATCATAAAATCGGTTTCTAGTGAGGAATGCGAGTCCGCATCCAATCAGAGGACTCGCATTCCTCACTACAAACACCTTTTATTGCGGGTAATTCAACGCACATGATATGACTAATGACTGATGACTAAGGACTAAGGACTAAGGACTAAGGACTGATGACTGATGACTAAGGACTAATGACTCATTAAAATCGCTTTACCCAATCTTCGCCGACGCGAAGTGTCAAGTCAGATTCAATTTGACCAGTAGAAGATGCTTCGATTTTACCGTCGCCTAGCGCTTTTTGGAGTAGATTCGCTGCCTCTAAATCGCCTTGCTGCACAATAATTTGACTTTGACGCTGTTTGTCGGGCCAATCCTTGACTACAGATACATTATCAAAGCCCTTTTTTCGGAGAAAGCTAGCGACGGTTTTGGCGGTTTTCGGGTTGCTAGAAGCATTTTGGACGGCGATTTTGAGGCTGCTGGGTGAAACTGGCTGGCTGGGATTGGCGGTTCGCCCTTGGGCAAAATCCGCTGCGCCTTGCTTGAAATATTGTGTCATAATGCGATCGCGCCCAGCAGCATCTAAAATCCAATAACTCCTCAAATCCCCTTGTGCTGAGCTAGAGCGTCCCGGCAACATCACCATTTTAAAATTATCTCGCTCCAATTGCAAACCGAAATTGGCGATCGTCAATATTTCCTCAAAATTTAGGTTTGTATCCACATATTTTTGCATCAATCGCACAATTTGCGGCAAGCGCACCAATACTGATGGACTTGCGAGGCGGTTGCGAATAGCTTGAATTAAAGATTGCTGGCGCTGAATGCGGCCGATATCTCCTAAACCGTCATTGCGAAATCGAGCAAATTGTTCTGCTTGTTCTCCCTTGAGAGTTTGCCATCCCTGTGCTAAGTTTATTCTTAACTTCTGGGCGGTATCTGTATAGGACATCGCGCGAGGTACAAATACGTCAACTCCGCCCAACAAATCGACTAATTCCCGAAACGCACCGCTGCTGACTCGCACGTATCGTTCAATTGTCGCATTGTTCGCGATACTGCTAACCAATCGCGTCGCCAAAGCTGCTCCTCCTCTAGCATTGGCTTCGTTAATTTTGCTGAAGCGAATGCCGGGAATTTCGACTTTTGTATCTCGCGGAACAGAAAGCAAACTAATAGATTTATCTCTAGGATCGAGGTGGAATAAGAGTATTGTATCGCTGCGGCCGTTAAAAATCTTGCGGGAATTGGTGGCAGCTTCCGGCACGCGGTCAATTCCGAGGATTAAGATATTAACAGGCCGCCAGAGGCGGTATCCAGAGCGGTTGGATGATGTATAGTTAAAGCCCGTAGCGTCTAGCACTCTGCTAATAATTTGCGGCTCCACGGGGGCCAATAGGGCGGTAATTGCCCCGATTGCTGCGGAGATGGCGGCTGTAAAAATTAGCAAAAATAGCAAAAATATACATAGTGCTAATTTGGGATTTTTTCGAGATTCGCGATCGACTGGTTTAACAAAATTTCTTTTAAAGATTGACAAGTTTTTCATTGACTTGCTTTTAATTATTACATTTTTTCAGCTTTGCAATAAAACTTGGGGGGTGCTTCGGGAAAGTATTTAAACAAAGCCGGACACAGCCAGCCTTCCATATTTTTCGCTTCCCACCGATACCAGTTGCCGCCGTATTCTGCTTTAAACCAGGCCATTTCTGCTTGAGATCCGGGAAATGGATTGGCTGAAAATAATAGTCGGAAACCTTGATCGGCATTGGGAATGTCTGCGACAAGTACGTTAATCATTTCGGGGACGCCCTGAACAAATGGTTCTCGGACAAGCCCGGCTCGCTCGTCGTCAAAAACCCAGGTGTACTGTTCGCGATAGGGGAAAATTACCATCATGGCATTTGACATCGAATTCTCCTTTTTAAATTTCCTTTGTTTGGGCTGGGGAAATGCCAGTCTTGATACATTATATTCGGTGGCGCGGAAGTTGTGTAAAATCCGATTTAATCACCCTGTTTAAATACCAATTTAAAAAAATATTGCTACAAATCTTAATTTTATACAAATTCTTAAAAGTCGCATATCCCCGCACCGGACACGGCAATGCCGTCTCCCTACAGATGCTCGTGTCCAATGGGAGCATCTCAGTTTGATTTGGATAGTGCCAGCACTTCAAGAGCTCGCGAGTCTTCTATATCAGCAAGCGAGCGAGGACAGCACTGTTAAAAAATACTTTTTGCACTCATTGAGATGCTCCCCACCCATCTTGCACCCTCACTTGCAACGGCGCAGATTGTTGAGCAACCAAAACCCCATAAACAGATTGAGAACTAGGTAACAACGAAGGTTCCAAAGCCGACACACTCAGTTCCCCCGATTCCAATACCCAACTCAAAAGCGTGAAAATCGCCACACTCAAAGTAACGAACAGAAAACTCAAGCCCAGCTTTAATTTGTTCACGGTTTTGGCAATCTGTTCCCAAATAAAATAACTTCAGCGAGTTTTGAGCGTTAAGTCAAAAGAATTGCTTGCAACTATCAATTACTCAAAACTCTCCAAGTTTAGATGTCTCCGATAATTTCCGGCTGAGTCAGTTCCTCCGACATCTCAAATATCGCCCGCATCACACGCTTCATCATTTGAGGGTCGTCCATATTGTCAAAATCTTCATAGCGACGGCGTTTGGTGCGGTTCGCCACCTGCACCGTCATCCGATAGCGGTGGGATGCAGCACCGATCAACTCTTCTGCCCGACGGGTTAGCTGAGTTGAGTCGAAGGTTGCACGCTTAACCATGAGACTACCTACTTGATCTAATGTTACATTCTAGTCTCAATTAAAAACCTGCCAAAAGGGCAACACACCCTGTTTTCTCTAAGTAGATGAGTGGGAAAATACACAAATGTCCGAAGAGAGCGAAACGAAGTGAAGTGAAGCAATCGCTCTTGTTCAGGCAGCTTTACACTCTGTTACATAGCAAGGTTTATTTACGCCTACCTACTTATTTATATATAGATAATTGGCATTCCAGTATCTGAACTCAATAAATGCTATGTAAAGACTTGGTAAAGATTTCAAGGTTTTGGTATCCAAAATTCATATTTCCATTACAAACTATCTGCCAAAATGGCAAATTTTTGATAATTGACTCGTCTATGCTGAAGACTAGATTTTCATCATCATTTTAAATTCTCGGTCCTTAAGGAGAAAACCTATCATGGCTTATATCAACGGAACAAACGGCAACGACAATAAAAGCGGCACGGATTCCGCCGATCAGATATTCGGTCGTGTGGGAGATGACACCTTGACGGGATTGGGTGGGGCTGACTACATCTCAGGAGATCAGGGCGATGATATCATCTCCGGCGACAATGCCGTCGATCTGAATACCTTCACCGTTACCGAGAGTTCCAAAGATGGCAACGATCAACTGATCGGAGGCGATGGCAATGACTTGATTGTCGGTGGGGGTGGCAATGACCTCATGAATGGGGGCAACGGTGAAGACTACCTGGATGGAGGAAGTGGCAACGATATCCTTGACGGGGGGGATGGTGATGACCAGCTCTACGGCAGATCTGGGGATGACCGGCTCAACGGTAGCTTTGGTAATGACTACCTTGAGGGGGGCGATGGCAGCGATACTCTTCAGGGGATCTTCGGTAATGACTACCTGGTTGGGGGTAACGGTAATGACTACCTGGATGGGGGCTTGAATGATGATACTCTGATCGGGGAGAGTGGCGATGACACCATCAATGGCGGTCTCGGTGTTGACAACGCCTTTGGAGGTTCCGGCAATGACCAGATATCCGTTGGGCCTAATGATTCTACCCTCCCTGGCACTAGCTCTCTAGGTAGCTTTATCCAAGGGGAGAGCGGTAAAGACACCCTGAATGGGAATGTTGGGAACGATCGGATTTTTGGAGACTTTAATCCTGGGGGCATAGCCACGGATAACTATCAGAACCCTGATGGGAATGACTATATCAGTGCGGGTCCGGGCGATGATATTGTGTTCGGTGGCGGCGGTGCTGATACTATCAATGGAGGGGTGGGCAATGACTATCTCGATGGCAGCTACGATGATTTATTGAAAGGAACTGACTTTGCTTTTCGGGAGCTTGATTCAGTTTTGGGCGGATTTGGCGGTAATGACCTGATATTGGGCAGCGATGGGAATGATACCCTCATCGGTGGCTTCGGCAATGACACTCTCAATGGTGCCAGTGGCGGTGCTGTGAGTCAGTTGGATGTGTTAATGGGCGGTTTTTATCTCGATAACGGTATAGGGGGAAAAATTGGCATCAGTGACGGTTTAGTGGTTAGCTCTTATGGGATACCTACTTCTTCTATTTCAGATACCTTCGTGCTGGGGAATAGCAATGCTAACTTCTACAGTGGTGGAAATGGCATCCTGTTCTCTAACGTGGTCGGTTTTAACGATCGCGCTGATATTCTAGACTTCGAGATTGGTGATAAAATCGTGGTGAATAACCCAAGTAGTGTGTTGACTGCTAACTACAACGGAAATAAACTTATTGTGGTTCCTAGCGGCAGCAACTATGAAGTCATTGCACAGCTAGTCGGATTTACAGGTGCTCTTCCATCTGGCACTTTTATCCCTGCCGTTTAGCCTGCTCAAGGCGACGAAGTGCCGCGATTTTGGAAAATTCGCGGCTTTTGGCACCATTCTCTTCCCCCCAAGAATCTACGAACAATCAAGGTTTTGAGCGATTTTTTCAGGGGGGAGAGTGAATGGCCCAGTCCTTACCTCAATCCGCGAGCATCTCAAATTTGCAAAAAAAACTGTAGTGGGAGCCAGAGGCTCCCTAGGGATCTAAGAGGGAGCCTCTGGCTCCCACTACCAATTTACCTTCAGGAGATGCTCCCCCTCAATCCTAACTTTGAGGATATCTACATTTACTCGATCAATTATTTTCAATACCTTTGCCAAAATCGCACCCTACAGCGTGGGATTTTGCGTAGAGTACCTTGGAGATGGCTATTTAAAAACCCCTTCCCAAAACCCAGACAGGGTTTTATGGGTGAAGTTTCTGAACCCAATAGCCTGTTTGGGTTACATCGACTGAGTATTAGTCCGAAAAAATTGGCGAAGGTATTGTTATTTTAGAACAGGAATTTTGGAAAAAACTTGCCAAAATGGCAACCTTGACTCAACTCGCTTAATTAAAGTTGAATCGCGCTCTCGGCTTAATTAAATATGATGATATCTGCTACCACTCGGATTATTTATTTTCAATAATCCGAGGGTTTATTGTCGTGTCAAGGCAATTAACTCCATTAATCCCGTCAATTTAAATCTACAAATCTGCCAAGATGGCAACACAGGTTTCAGAGGAAAAGTTATCTTATAT
>NZ_JAUBUN010000065.1:0-7800 GCF_036702665.1 Microcoleus sp. Aus8_D2 | reverse complement strand
AAGAGTTGCTCCTAATCGAGCAACTTTTAGATTGAGCTGCTGCGGGTAAAGTTCTCAAGTTAAAATATCTAAAAGCCATGATTATTTCCGACCTCGATTATTTGGACTCCATGCCCGAAACATCTGCTATGTATTTAAATGGCAGTGGTGCTGTAGCAATTTCTGGATTTTTGGCAACTGCCTCTGGTATGTCAGCCTACACTGGTACTGTTCTTAATAATCTCGTAATTAACCGCCCTTCTGGTTCCTTTGCTATCAGTTCTGCTAATGTTATTTCCATAGCATCTGGGGGCACTGTTTTCGCTAGTGCTTCTGCTTCTTCAATATCTTCAGTTGGTTAATACAGTTATTGTAGAGTTTTCTGATATGAAACGCACTAGAATTTTCAACCACCGGATAGTTTCGCCTCATGGAAAGGCGATCGCACAAGTCCAAAGCATGGTCAGTGCATCTGGCGACGAGCAAGCGAAAATCAGTCAATCAGTCACAGTCAAAATTTCTCGCGATGGCTCTTGTAGCAGCAGTTCATCCTCGATTTCGGGGTCGGTCTCGGTTTCAGTTTCTAGTAGTTAGCGGGCGTTGCGAAACCGTCGCACCAAACGGGGATTGATATCAAATCCGGTAGCATCGGAATTATATAGTGCTGTCCCCGCTCGCGACCCAAATCGCGAGCGGGGACAGCACTGATAGATACCATCCAAATATATAATTCCGATGCTACCGGAAACGATATGACAGCGATAAAAATGTCGGGCATCCTAGCTGAGGATGCCCTCCTTTTTGCTTGTTAATTTCATTATTTTTGATTCATTTTTAACCAAACATGAAATTCTTGGCACTGAGTTTAGTTGATTTCACATCTTCCAAGAGAATTTTTCCACCAGAACTCGAACTTAACAGAGTACCATCTTTGGTATCGCTGATCTGGAATGGTGATGTCGCGCTCCGCCCTAACAAATCTGAGGCATTAATCGTACCCCATCCCTGCAATCCAATCCGATCTTGATCGGCTTTGAAGTTCTTGATAATATCTAACTCCCCTGTGAGGAAGCTATCGCCATTCTGGAAAAGAAAGAGATCGTTGCCCTGATTACCGCTCATCACATCATTGCCAATACCACCAACCAGGATATCACTGCCATCACCGCCAATGAGGGTATCATTACCATCACTACCATAAAGTTTATCATTTCCGTCACCACCGTTCAAGTAATCATTACCTGAACCGCCTTCCAGGATATCATCGCCTCCTTGTCCATAGATTTGATCGTCTCCCAGGCTGCCATATATTTTGTCTGCGCCGTTGGTTCCATTTAGTTGACGATCGCCATCTTCGCCTTTGGTTTTCTTCCCGTCTGCGTTTTGAGTTCCGTCTATTTTATCATTCCAGATTGTGCCATAGATGACATCTGAACCCAGTTTACCGATGAAAGTATCCTGCAAAAATTTACTGTCACTGGTATTCACTTCGGCTATGGTTATGTTGGTATCGCGGTTAAACTGCCTCCGATAATTGCCAGTAGCCTCGCCTGTGAGAAAATCTTTGCCATTGTTACCATTAATATCATTGGTTTTCTTTTGATTGGTAATGGTCACCAGGCCGCTCGAACCCAAATTCAGATCGCCGATGTGTTCAGAAGTGATTAAATTCCCGTTCATGCCAAAATAATCTAATACTTTCGGCTTTTTGGCATCGGAGGTGTCTAACACAACGAAAGAGGTTTTTCCCTTAGCCTGGTTATATTCTGCCTGGGGATTTTCAATTTCTTTGGCTTCTAGCTGTAAGCCAGCGGCAAAATCGAAAGAGAAGGTTTGATTCTTGCCGACCGAAAAATTAGCAATCACTTTAGCTGAGCTGCTAGAACTTCCCTGAGCTGCTCCACCAAGACCAATTACAGCACTGTCAGTAAACAGGACAGAGAAAGTTGGGTCATTGCTAAAAACAGCTTGGGCATCAGCAATAGCAGTAGATACCCCACTTTTGACTAAAGTTTCTGTCTCGGAGTTAGTCAAAGTTCCTGAAGCAGGTTGACTATAGTTGTAAAAAACCGCCCCTCCTTGAGCGCTAGCATAGTTAGGATTAGGATTGGAAATTGGAGAAATTGCTTGCAGAAATAGAGTATTCGGCATGATATTATGTGTTGGTAATTTCCCACGATTAAGTTTTAATCATAAATTAATAAATTGGGATTGTGTTGCCATTATGGCAATAATTTTTCAGGGAGATGACCGGAAACTGGCAAAGCGACATCAGTATCAACCCGGTACAAAATTGTCACCCGTTTCCCATCGAGAAGGATTGGCCCGACTCACCTTCACAAGCTGAAGCGGCACATTCCAAACCCCCGACGGCAAAAACCGCATCGGGTTCCTTTGACCAAAAAACGAGACGCAAGCCCCTGGCTTTAGACATGGGGATAAGTCGGTAGCGGTTTCAACCGCCTTGAATATTTAAAAAACTTAATACATAACCATTGCAGTATATAACCTTGTGCTGTATAACTGTGATATGGATATCAAATACAAGTCCAATAAAAATATCACGTACTCTTGTAAATACCATATCGTGTGGTGTCCCAAGTATCGTCGCAAGGTTTTGATTGAAGGAGTTGATATTCGCCTGAAGGAAATATTGTCAGAGGTTGTAACTGAGTTTAAAGGCGAATTGATTGAAATGGAAGTGATGCCAGATCATGTCCACCTTTTAGTCGAATGCGATCCTCAATTTGGGATTGCCAAACTCATTCGGTACATGAAAGGACGCTCATCTCGATATCTCCGCCAAGAATTTCCTTGGCTAAAAAGTCGATTGCCAACGCTGTGGACTAACAGCTACTTTATTTCAACTGTCGGCGGTGCGCCTATTTCAGTAGTTAAGCAGTATATTGAGAATCAAAAAAATGTCTAGTTATGGATGCCAGCAGAATCTCATCAGCCCAGATCGAGCTTGAAAAAGTATCCTAGAGTTTGTTTGTGAAGAATCAAATAAGTTAGCTAATTGTGGAATCTACTACTCTCGGCAATTGTATTTCAAGACAGGAAAATTTCCAAGTAAAGCCACTTTGCACAGGCTGATGAAAGACAATCTCCACTTCAAAGCCTTATACTCTCACGTAGCTCAACAGACTTTAACGAGTGTCGCAGAGTCATTCCAATCCTATATTGGACTACTCAAAGGTATTAAAAATGGCACAGTAACGCAATGCCCTAAACTACCCGGATACCGCAAAAATAGCCTCAAGCTGGTTACGTTTCCCAAGGCGGACGTAAAGTTAAAGAACGGGCAATTGAGGTTTCCACTAGGAAGTAAGGTTAAACTATGGTTTGGAGTTAGTGAATTCTATTTGCCAATGCCGTCAAATTTAGACTACGGCCAAATCCGAGAAATTCGCATCTTACCAAGGAATGGGCAATTCTACGCTGAATTTGTCTACAAGATTCTGTCGGTAGCAGTTGAGCTAGATACCAGTAAAGCGCTAGGAATCGATCCCGGATTGAATAATTGGCTAACCTGTGTTTCCAATGTGGGAACCAGCTCGATCGTAGATGGCAAGCATCTCAAATCATTAAACCAGTGGTATAACAAGCGAGTTGCAACAATCAAAGAGTATCGACCTCAAGGCTTTTGGTCTAAACGATTGGCTAGGATTACGGAGAAACGAAATAGGCAAGTTAGGGATGCCGTGAACAAAGCAGCTAGATTAGTATTGAATCACTGCCTGCAAAACCAAATAGGCACTGTCGTATTTGGTGGGAACAAAGGAAT
This sequence comes from Microcoleus sp. Aus8_D2, assembly GCF_036702665.1. NCBI lineage: Bacteria > Bacillati > Cyanobacteriota > Cyanophyceae > Oscillatoriales > Microcoleaceae > Microcoleus > Microcoleus sp. Aus8_D2. Next base: position 4,034 of record NZ_JAUBUN010000065.1, on the reverse strand, counting down.
GAGACAATCAATCAATCTTGGGAGTAAAACAAACCAAGGTTTAGTTCAAATTCCTACCGCCAGATTAAAGGATAGAATCTCTCAACTTTGTGAACAATATGGGATTGAGTTCGTTGAAACGGAGGAGAGTTATACCAGTAAGGCAAGTTTCCTAGATGCTGATGTGCTACCTAAATTCGGTGAAAAACCCGAAGGGTGGAAAGCATCTGGAAAGCGTATAAAGCGCGGTTTGTATCGCTCAAAAGATGGAATCAAAATTAATGCAGACTGCAACGGTGCTGCATTAATTTTGAGAAAAGTAGCGACAACTTTAAGGCTATGTCTGGAAGGAGTCAGTAGAGGCGCATTGATTTCGCCTTTGAAAGTTCGCATTTGGACTCTTCAAGAATCCCCGTCCCGGAGCGGGCTGGGGAGTATCAAGGATCACTGCTGATGAGGACTGAAGTCCTGACTAGGAATTTACAGCAGATTGCTGTTTTATGAAGTACACCCCAGAAACCCGGAAGGGCTCGCACGGGGACACGGCTGTCCGATCGAAACTGGTTTCTTTATAGTTCACTTACCTGACAAGTGCTGTAAGTCTTTGCTGCGTCAATATTCTCCCAATCCCACAAAAATGGTTGATACATTAATTGCTGTCGCACTCGATTTAATAAACCGTTAACATCTCAAAAACTGGGAAAGCTAAATGCTGCTACTGTCATCTATAAGTTTGCTATCTCCCGCTGAAGTTCCTCACTACAAAAGCGGGGGAAAGGACTGAAGTCCTCACTACTAACCTTTGAATGTTTTTAGTTGGGTGTTAGGGTTTTTTAAGGGAATCTCCCGCTGAAATTCCTGTTAGCTCAACTAGCGCCTTAGCCAAATATTCATACTGCGGCAAACTATTGTAAAATTGAGCTGAAATCCTCACCAATCGCTTGCTAGAATCCGGCCAAGGAATCACCGGAACTTCTATTTTAAAAATCTCCCATAGCGCCTCTTGCAAAGGTGGAATTCCTCCCTTTGTAACCGCATCAGACTTTTCATCGGCAAGGGGTACAACAGCCATCGCACCGACCATTTCATCGGGACAAGGCAGTGGCAAATCTAATTTATCTGCCAATATCTGTCTCGCAGCCAATGCTAAAGCCTGATTTTTTGCCATCAATTCTGGCCAGCCGCCGCTCCACAAAGAACTCATAAAATCAATAGCGACAGGGACGCACAAATAGGGACTCGGATCGACTGTTCCCATCCAATCAAATTCTAGTTGAAAGCGCGATTTATCAGCGCGCGGCGAGTTGGCGCCGTGACTGATGGTAGTTGGCCGAATGGCATCTTGTTTGTCGCGCCGCACGTACAAAAAGGCGGCACCTTTGGGCGCGCACAGCCATTTGTGGCAATTTCCTGTGTAGTAAGCTGCGCCAATTTCTTCTAAATTCAGCGCTACCATTCCCGGCGCGTGTGCTCCGTCTACCAATACATCGATGCCGCGATTAGCTAATTCGCCGACTAACTGTTTGATGGGAAAGATTAAACCTGTTTGGCTGACTATGTGGTCTAGTAAGGCTAATTTTGTTTGCGGGGAAACGCACTTAATTATTGCTTCAATAATTTGTTCGGGCGATTCTATGGGAAATGGTACTTCTGCTACTATTACTTTAGCGCCTGTGCGCTGTGCTATAAAATCAAGTGTGTTGCGGCAGGCGTTGTATTCCTGATTTGTGGTTAGCAATTCGTCGCCTGGAGCAAAAAAGAGCGATCGCAAAACGGCATTGACTCCAGTGGTAGCATTCGGCACAAACGCCAATTCTTCCTCGCCCGCACCGATAAATGCGGCTAACTGATTTCTGGCATTATCTAACAGCGGCTCAAATTCTCGCATTAAAAAGCGCAATGGTTCTCTTTCCAGTTGTTCTCGAAAACTGGTTTGCGCTTCCAGTACGGGAATCGGACAGGCCCCAAAGGAGCCGTGGTTGAGAAATGTGATTTCGCGATCGAGTAACCAATATTCGTTAATCATTAGTCATTAGTAATTAGTCATTAGTCATTGGTCATTGGTCACTGGTCATTGGTCAGTCAATTGTCAACCGTTACCTATTTTACCTTTTAATTGCTCAAACTCTTCTAATGTATTGCAATTCGATAACATTAGTGCTTCTCGTTCCCCTAGGGGTAAAGGGATTGCCTGGATTTGATTTAACCATAGTTGAAATGAACGTTCTCCTTTGTCAATAAAACTTTGCAAACTGGACAGAGATTGTTGGCGGTAGAAGCCGCACAAAGGCTCCCAGCGCGAATTTTGATAGGGCACAACTGCTAAGGTAGATGGGGGAACGGCTGTTAGCTGAATCGCCCAATTCTGGATAATCTGGGCATCTAATAAGGGTAAATCGCAAGCTAACAGTAAAATCCAGTCTGTGGCAATTTCTGTCAATCCCTGGGTTAATGCGACTAAGGGCCCTGTGCCCGGATTGTACTCTACCAGAAATTGGGATTTTTGGGTTATGGTCGATCGATAGCGATCGGGCCAAGCAGTCAAAACATACACTTGTGGCGTTAGGGCTGCTGCAACCTCGCACGCCCGCTGCAACAGGCTTTTACCCTCTATTTCTAGCAGGGCTTTATCGGTGCCCATCCGCGAACTTTGACCGCCTGCGAGGACAATTACTGCAATTTTTTGATTGGGCATTGGGCATTGGGCATTGGGCATTGGGCATTGGTCATTAGTCATTAGTTATTAGTCATTTTAGACTGAGCGAAGTCGAAGGCTAGTCATTAGTCATTAGTCATTAGTCATCAGTCATTGGTGACACAGAATAACTTTTTATCGTTGTAGGGTGCGGGATGAGCGGCACACTTGATTAGTCGTTGTTAATTCAAAGCACTAACGGCTTTACTGACTTCCTCAAGTTTTTGCACGACTTGACCGCTGCTTAATAAGGTTTCTGCCTCAATTAAACCGGAGTCCATATCCAAACAAACTCCGCTGCGCCACAGATAAAATCCGCCGTTCCAGATGGCAGATTGCATCAATTCTGAGGGTTTTCCTAGCAATACTTCCTGCATTTGTTTGAATAACTCAGATGCTGATTCAAAGGCCGGATTTGTGCTGCTAAAACCGTAGTCTCCGTGGGCTAAAAGGACTCGCTCGAACTCGGCCCCTGGCTTAGCAATGCCGATAATTGCAGTCCGATCGCGCGGCAAGTCGCAACTGCCCTCCAATCCTTTGACTGTGGTATAATTTTTGACTCCCCGCAACTCAAAGGCTGCTTGAAACATACCTTCTGTAGGCGGGTGCACGTAGCCGGAGATGACGTTAACGTCGCCGGCGCAGGGACACCACATCAACTCCATTGTCGAAAAAGGTGGCCGTTTGCCGATTTCGCGGCGGTAGGGTACTAAACTCGCGGCTTGAGGAAAATGCTTGGGAAGGTAAACAAAACCTAAACCGGTACTGTCAAAAACTTGCTGGACTTTTTCTAAACTAAGTTTTCTCCAGTCAACTCCTAAACCTCGCCAAATTTCAATCAGGGGAATGCCTTCTTTTGTTGGCATGATATCGCCCCCGTGCATGACGGTTGGGACGCCAGAGGCGACTAATATTAGAGCTGTTAAAGGGCTAATTGGAGCGGTGCGCGATCGCCCGTCGTAAGCCACGCCAAATACGGCGACGCTAGAAACTGCAAACCCTTTTTCTCGGTTTGGAGGGGCGAGCATCGGCCCCAATTCTTCGTAAGCATCGAGCATTCCGGCTAATTCTTCGCCGGTGGGCCGTTTGATGCGGTGGGAAATCATGAAAGCTCCGATTTGAGCTGGTGTTGCTTCTCCCAGCAGCATCATCCGCGTGGCTGCTGCTGCTTGCGATCGAGTTAAGTTTTCTCCTGTGTGTACTCCGCTGCCAATTTTTCGCAGCAATTCTCTAAATGCGTCACTCATAATTATTGAAGTTGGTAGTTGTCATTGGGCATGGGGCATTGGGCATGGGGCATGGGGCATGGGGCATGGGGCATGGGGCATGGGGCATGGGGCATGGGGCATGGGGCATGGGG
>NZ_JAUBUN010000064.1:0-36060 GCF_036702665.1 Microcoleus sp. Aus8_D2 | reverse complement strand
ATAGAAGATACTAGACAGTCCCCAATTGAATTAGGTGAGACTGAGGATACTGTACCAACTTATCATTGGTCAGAAATTGTCAACCCCCGATACAAAGATGTATTTGATTTGTTGTCTAACTCCGTTATCGTCACTCAAAAAGTCAATCCCAATGGTACTACAGCAAAAACTGTTCCGCCAACACCCGCTTGTGTAATTTACGATGAAGCATTCATTCAGTATCAATTGCTAGAAGTGATTGCCCCTTTTATTTGCAGTGCAGAAAACGCCAATTTTGAAAAAGAAGCGCCTACTTTAGATAAAGCTGCAAAGGTTTACGATCGGCTCAAAACTTTGTTCCAGCAAACATTTGAAGACTCAATAAAGCGGCACGATAACGCAATCCATTTGTGTGAAGACATGGGTGTAACGCTTCAATACGAGCCTAAATCAATGCTACGTAGTTTTAAGTTGTCGATCGCACAAAATCAAAAGAACGAAAACTTCCTTGATTCACTTAGCGATTAATTGATGTTTAACCCCTTATTTAAGGGGTTAAAGTTGTAACCCTACCAAAATCTAACATGAGTGTTTCAGTTTCAATTAATAAAGAAGGCAAGGCTACAATCTGGAGTAATCCAGAATTCAATACTTCCAAAGATGTATTACATTTTAAAGAAGTAGTTTTGTGTAAAACAGATACCGAAGTGACTTGTTACGGTATTCTCACAAGCGCTAGCGTAGGAGTCTCTTGTACCAAGGATAAGGACTGGAAGCCAGGTGGCGCAAGAGTGACTTATCGAGTTTTTGCCAAAGAGAAACAACAATGGGATAAAGAAACTAGCAAGTTTGTTGTAACCAAAGTTCACGATGATGAAGCATTGTTGTATAAAGTTTTGAGCGATGTTTGCGATCGCACTTTCCCGCAACAAACAATTTTGACGGGAAATATTGTTCCGTGGGTAAATCCTTACCTTTGGGAGCTAAACGCAACAGATGAGAGTAACGTAGCGCTGATTAAAAAGCTAACCAAACAGCTTGAGTCTCTAGATGTTGCTACCGCACCTTTTGAACTAACTGAGGCTGAGATTGTTACCGCTTTAGAGCCCCCTACCTACGGAAACAAAAAAGGAGCATACATTAAGCCAGAAACGGAATCAGAGCGTTTAAAAGCTCGTGAAACATTTTTCAAAGAACAATTAGCAGACTTGTTTGAATACAAAGACGTGTACGACCTTGCGTGTCAAATTGAATCAACAAAATCTGAGGCCGCTGCCATACCTCCTTCTGAGTTGACTGAAAACTCAGTTATGACAACGCTCAAGCTACTTTCGATTATTATGGGAGACTAGCACAAATGACGGCTTCTAAAAAAGGTGTTGATGCAATAAAGAAAGCATTAGCGGCAGCAGATGATAAGGCAGAGTTTGATACAGAGATAGAGGTAGAGTTACTACCAATTTTGCCAACTCTCAAATATCTGCCTGAAAACAGCGAGAAATCTGCTTGGGAAAAAGAAGAAACATTAAGCGACTTTGCGAAACAAATTGATGACTGTGACGATGGGATTAATTTATTTAATCCCACTGAATCGCTAGGAACAAATGTAGCAACAGCGTTAGCCAACGTTACATCTGGACTTAAACCTTGGGAATATAATTTCCTAAGCGCTTACGCAACATTACCATCAGTTTTGTGTAAAATCTTACCAATTGTAGAGATTGTAGGGAGTGCTGGTAGTGGCAAGTCTCAGCTTTTATTAGCTATTTCCTCAGTGTCCGGACAGTCAGTCATTTCGGGGCAAAGCACGGGCGCCAGCCTCAAGAATCATATCAACGCAATTCGATGGCATGACCCAGAGACAAAATCTCACGAAAAGAATACGCTCTTATTGATTGACAATCTTAATGAAGATTCATTTAAGAAAGAAGAGTATTTAAGTTCTTTTTTGAATGGATACAACCGCAAAACTGATAAATGTTTCATCAGTAATGGCAAGGGACAGAATATAGAGTTTCGCACATTTTGTGGAAAGCTTTACACTACCATCTGGGAAAAGACTTCAACAGAGCTTTCTCGGCGGACGGTGACGATCAGAACAACAAAAACAGCAAAACTCGATGAACTGCTTGACCCAGATGATATTTCTTGGAAAGAAATGCGATCGGCAGTGAAAACTTTCTGGGAGCAGAAAAGTAACTGGCTAACATTCAAAGAAGTAGAGAGGCGTTACGGTACGACGGCCAAACCAAGGCACTCTAAAGAGTATTGGACGCTGCTTAAATACCCGCTAATTAGTGGTGTTGTAATAGGCAGTTGGGATACTCTCACTACCGCCATTGATGAAACAAGCGCTTGGTTAGACAATGCTCTTAAGTCCCGAAATACCTTGCTCGAAGTAATCATCCTTAAAAGTATCGAAGAGGTTTTAGGATTCAAGCAATTAGAATGGCCAGAATTAAGTAAAAGAGTAAAAATTCATGTTGCTCCAAAACCAATCAAGATCGCACTTGAAATTGCTATTGCCGATGGTTTAATTGATAGGCCAAAGTTGACTGAGGTACAGCAGTGTTTGGGCAAGTTAGGTTTTGGTGCTGGTCTGAAAGATGGAACAATGGGATACAGTTACAAGGCAACAAAATGAACAAAAATACGATCGCGCTTGAAGATATTTTGACGATGGATATGTCGTTGGAATCACCATCAGCACAAGTCACTCAAATCTTAACCTTTACTGATGAACCGCACACCTTGACAGAATTGGCATTGCTCTTTCAATGGCTGAGTCAACGCTTATCTGAGAAAAACTCAGAATTCAATAACTTAATTTTTGAAAGGATGGGACTCAATAAATCATCTTCTCGTTTATTGAGTATCTGGATGCTAAGGCTGATATCTAGATAGTTGCGCAACTTTATCCCCTTAAATAAGGGGTTAAATAGTCCGAAACGACTTTAAACTATTTCTTTTTTTACACACTGGGAGACAAAATAATGACCGAAAGTATCAAAACAATAAGCGACAAAATCAACGAGATAGAGCGGAGTATTGAGACCATTCTGGGCTTATTGTTTCCCGTGGCGGAAACAATAACACTTACGGCAGAAGGGGTTGAAGCGCTATTAAAGGAACTGTATAAACTGGCGAAAACAGAAGTAGAGCCAAAATCAATGCCTACTAATCTAACTCGCAAAGAAACTGAAACCAATGATAATTTGCGAGCACAAATTGCAACACTCACAGCGTGTTGCGATATTTTGACGACAGACAATAGAAAATTACGACATACCGTAAGGGGTATGCAACACAGGACTAACAGGAAGCTACTCGCTTTAGAGCTAAAGATTGACAACCTGCGTAGCAGTAGTCACCAAAATCTAGAGCGAGTATATAGCCAACACCTTGCGCTGATGACGATGGTGACGGACGGCCTCGATGCCCACGCTCAAGCTTTGGTACAGCTTGATGAAAAAAGCGCTAACGCATTTAACGCTGTATCGAAGAACGAAGAAGCAGTCGCCCAAGCGATCGTGAGCTTGCGGAAGCAACTAGGACATCCCTTCCCCGAAAGTAGTATCTTTGATGGCTTGCTAGGCTAATTCTACCCCGGAAAAACTCGATCGCATAATAGGCCTACCACCAAAACCCAAAATCAATGAAAGATGACGATGAAGTATCTACTCAAGCTCAACTAAGCAGTGAAGTTTCTAGCCTATTGGCGCGTGTTCAAGCCCTGGAATCTACTTTGGCACAAATATCGGTTAAAATACCCACCAATGGCGGTCAATTCTCTTTCCGATGTTCTAAAGAGCTGCGTGATGCAATTAATAGCGAGGCTGTAGGACTAGGTATTTTTCCTAGCGAGCTACTTAGAAAAATCGTATCTAAGTATCTGAAAGTGTATCAGCCCCAATCGTTAACAAGTGACGATGATGTCATTGACTTTTAACTGACTTTTATCCCCATAAATAAGGGGATAAACATCAAACTTATCAGGTAAATAACCAATAAAAAACCCCCTAGGTTAAATTAGGGGGTTTACTTTTGTTTAGACTAGATTAGTAGATGTCGGTAAAGCTTACATTAGGGTCAATCCCTAGGTAGTGCTTCTGAATTACTTCGACACTGTTACCACAAGCTGTAGCTAGCAGAAATAAGTCTGTACCAGCGTGAGCTTGTAAACTAATGAACGTATGGCGACAGTTGTAAAACGGTAGGTAGCCGTCAATCAAACCATCAGTAGCTAGCTGAGTAACTACACCGGAGTAAGCATATTTCTTACCATTATGTTTTTCTTGTTTTTGATGCCATAACTCAGTAACCGCTCCTGTATCCCAGTGTTTACCGTTTAACTTAGTAAACACTAAGTCAGTTGATTTCGCGTTCTCAGGTTTGATACGCAGCAGTAGTTCACGTAGTTTAGGGTACATTTTGAAGATTCGAGTTTCACCTGTTTTGGTGACTTGGACATTTTTAATTTGTCCGTTGTAGCTACGTGAAAAAACAATGTTGTTTTGTTCTTTGCCACGAAAGCAGTCTCGCCAGCGTAAGGCAAAAGCTTCACCACTACGGCAACCTGTTAAAAAGCGAAACTCGACCAAGGGTGCTAACTCACGTGGTGAAGCATTCTTATGATTGTAAAAAGCATCAATGATAGTTACCATATCAGCCTTACTAAAGCAGCGCTTATCGCGTTCATCATTATCTGATTCATTATCAGGTATATCCCACCACTCACGCTCTGTACCATCAGCGTTAACCGTTGATTTGTACTTATCCGTTTTATTCTCAGCTTTGTTTTCGATTACAAACGGGTCAATCGTAAGCTTGGTTTTCCCTAAGGATTGCAACCGGGTAAAGGCTTCAGATAGAGCAGCAAGGGATTTTTGTTTATTTTCTTGCCCCGTTGTAGCTTTAAATAAAATCTCACCTACTGTATTAGAGATTGATAAATCCCAGATAGAGTATGAAGATTGATTAAAGCTTTGTGTCTCTTTGTCCCAAACTAACCCTTTAATCAGGTTAGTATAAGTTTTGCAAAAACGTAATCTGAATGTAGTCGGTTCTAACTGTGGTTGCTTCCATAGCAGATACTCTTCCCACATCGCACCTACTGTCATCTCAGGCTCTACGATAGGCGGAGCTGCCAGCTTCAGCGCTGCTGATGTGTACTTGACCGCTAAGCCGTACTTAACAAACGTAGGGTCAAATAGTATTTGCCAGTTTTCAGAGTCTGACAAATCACGCTCTATACGCAGCGCTGCTGACTGGGCTAACTTCCAATTCTCAGGTGACTCCCTTAAACCTAGTCCCATAGTCCGTTGCTTAGTTGGGGCCTTGCCGTCCAAGATTTCAAACAGCGGATTGTACTTGCTACTGAATCGGAAGGCTAAGACGCCCTTCTCAGCGTAGACAGAGACTAGGGGCTTAGGGGTTGTAGTTTTAGCTTGCATATTCTGTTTTCAATGTTCGGTAAGGGTTTCAGCGTTCTAGGAAAGTTCTAGACTATTGACTAGATTAGCTAGAAATACATCTCTGGATTTAACCCCTTATTTAAGGGGGTAAACCAGTAAAATCAGTATAGCATGGTTTACGGAATATTTTGAGGGATATGGCGATGAATTAGTCATGGGGCATGGGGCATGGGGCATGGGGCATGGGGCATCTTGCCCGCTCGCGAAGTCGAAGGGTGGGCATGGGGCATGGGGCATGGGGCATGGGGCATTAGTCATTTTAGACTGAGCGAAGTCGAAGGCTAGTCATTAGTCATTAGTTAAGCTGTCCCACATTTAATTTTCACAGTTGTTTTTATTTAAACTTTTGTGGATGGGTATCTTGTCATTGGTGCCAACTTAATAACGCGCTTTCCCGCAATCCGGCAAGGGTTAAAAACCCCTGCCTCAAAGCAAAAGTCCTCTCAAGAGGACTAAATAACTCATCAGTCCTCTTGAGAGGACTTTCGCTATTAGACAGGGACTTGAGTCCCTGGCGGACTTATGGTTAAATGCTAAGTTAATACCGATCGCATCCTGTCAGCCCCAACCATACAAATTAAATACAAAACAGCTTGCGATCTAATGACCAATGACCAATGACCAATGACCAATGACCAATGACTAATTAACTGTCAAAAGTGCGCTTAAATTCTTCTAACAAATCATCAATTTCCTCGATCGCCTGACTGACATCGATTCTCAGGGCTCCCAAGTCCGATCGATCTAACAGCCGCACGAGGGATTCCCGCTTGATCTCGATTTCTGCTACGCGCTCTTTGATTGTCTGTACATCCATTGTTTTTTGCCTTTGCTACTATTAACAAAAATATGTGACATTCCCCCCTGCGAACAGACGGGGATTCTTAATTCACCGACGTACCTTTCTGGGCCAATCCTGCACTGTTTTTATATTAAAAGTGAGGAACCTGCTCATGGTTTTTGGGTCTGTGTTATAGTTTGATTGTACATCAAAACTTCATCAAAACTTCAGCCCAACTTCAGCGCAGAAAAGGCGGACGTTTGGTATCTGCGGGTTTGTTTTTCATCATTTCAGCTAAAAATCGCTTCAGGGCTTTCTCGCGGTTTTTCATAAAAGCCGCCCAAAATCCCGGTTGATATTCATCCATAGTCTTGGCTAGGGCCCAGACATCGATCGCTAAGATATTATAAAGCCTTTCATCTTCGCGTTTGAGCGAGTTAATCTGGTCGAGAACAGACTTGTTGGCGCCCGCAGTCTGTTTGTCTTCGTCTTTAATCATGTCCTAAAATTGGTTGAAAGGGCAAGAGCGTCGATCGCCGCTCTCTATAATTTGATGATACTGCCGATCTCGATTGCCTTCTGGAACCAACGGCGCGCAATTAACCAGATCTTTATCGGTGGCGCCGAGGCGAGGGAAAGCGGGATAGTTTTTTGAAGCTAGAGACAAGATTGTGAATGCACAGAAAACCCGATTTCATAGATGCTAGCAGTTTTGGCGGGTGTTTTGGCAAAAAAACTAAATTTATTCAAGACTTCTTGCCCGATAATAATTAAAGTATATTGTTGATTCCAGCTACTTACCTCACTAATATGTTACGTAAAATTTCTTTAGCAAGCCTAGCCTTAGTGGTAGGCGGTATTTTAGCAGTAGTCGGGTTCTATGCCTACTTCACCGACCAAGCTACCCTCAACCTAGCCGGGTTTTTTTATGGAATTCCCCTGTTGCTGGGAGGTTTGGCCCTGAAAGCGGCCGAGCTCGAACCAGTGGAGTTTACCGAACCAACTTCTCCTGAAGTTCTCCTGCTGAGAGAAAGTCAGGCCACGGATACTCAAAACCAAGTCCGCAAAGATATCACCCGATTTCGCTACGGCCAACCCGCCCACTTAGATGACGCCCTGGAACGCTTGGGAATGGCCCCTACAGATGAGGAACGCCCCCTCCTCCAAGGCTTGCGGGAAGTTGATATTGACGGTGCTTATGCTTTAATTCTAGAGTTTTATTCGCCGCTGCTGCCGATCGAACTCTGGGAAGAAAAGCAAGAAAAAATAGCTAAATTTTTTGGCCCCGGCTTGCACGCCCAAGTGACTCAAAAGCCTGATGACAAAATTGAATTGGCTTTAATTACAAGTCCTAAAGCTTAATGTAGTCTTAAATTGTGAGTGCGATAATTTTGAATTCACCCATTAATTATTAATCCTGCATCACTTCCGAGACTGATTTTAGCGGCAGGTTTCAAGCTGCCGCTATCAGCAAAAGCTCGATCGCCCGTTGAGACCTAGCCCAAATCTTATTTTATGTAATTATAATATTGGTTGAGGAGCGATCGGCAATCTTAAATCAGGAGAAGCAAAAATGGTTTCGTCCCAAAGCAGGATAGGTATGATCGGCGCAGAACAGGGTTTGTCAGTTGCAGTTAAACAAGCGTCGCAGTGGATGATAGCAGTCTCAGTTGCAAATAATCCTGGCTCAGTCTTGAGTAGAATAAATAAACAGGTTGAATCCGCCAAACTAAATTATTGACAACAATCTATAGGGAAAACAGGGATACGCCAATGTCAGAGAACAGAGTGTCCATCACCGCCAAAGTACCTTTAACTGCTCAACAGCAGTGGGAAAATTTCATAGCTCATCACTGTGCACGTTGGCAAGGGGTATTGGTTAGATATGATGCAGCAGGGCAGGTTCTCGATATTCTTGATTCTGTACGGAGCTTAATTCCTTCTGACGATCGGCAAACTGTCACCCATTCCCTCGACTTCAGGAGTCGGATGACAGAAACAGTAACGCAGAAACAATGGGTTTTGACCTTGGGTAATCCGCTGATTATCCATCCGGTCGATCCCGAGGCTTATCTGCTGTTTAATCCCAATTCTTCTGACACAATGGTTGGGCACGATAGAACGGGTTCAAGATTCTATTTTGAGCCTTACCTCCTGGCATCAGGAAAAAGAACAAGTGTGGTGGTGATGTACTACAAAGACGCCACCAATAGCTCTCAGCCTAACCTGTTTTCATTGTTTAGAGAGAGCAAGGAAGAGGTAGCGAAACCTTGGTGGTCTGAACAAACTCACTGTAGGATCGATCGAGTCAACTACCTCAAACTTCCTGCTCCAACGACAGGCGGGGCGTATATTTCACTGGATGAGATGGCTCAACTGCCAGTTCCTCCTCAACCGATTGAAATACAAGGCGATTTTCTACAAATCCAATTTCCCGATGCCATAGAGGTTGTTCTTTCGATCGATCGATTCAAGACGACCTATTATGCCTCAATGTGTTGGACCCCAGATACCAATGATACACAGCGAAGCTGTACTTTAATCTACGAACAACCGGAGCAAAAGGCTGATGTATTCGCCATTTAACAGGCTCAAATTTCCACTTCTGGATGAATGAGCTGGTATCCTTCTGCTTTGAGCTTCTGATTCGATATGCGTCGATTATTCGCTCGCTCTGTGCCATCTGACCCATCCCATTCCACTTCAGGTAATTCGTAGCGAGCGCACACTTGTTTAAACAACTCACGAGCAGTAATTGGAACATCATTCACTAGGTTGTAAACTCCTTGTAATTGACGAGCGAGCGCCAACTCACTTGCTGATACAATGTCGTCCAGATGAATCCAGTTCGTGAAATGATTGCCTGTGCCTGGGCGAGTTGTGCCTGCAAGCCCACTTAACCGTTTCTTGAACTCGCGATCGGGTCCATAAATGGCTCCAAGGCGAAAGATACATACTTTCAAATCTTGGCTGGATGCTGACAGCAAAACTTGCTCTGTCTCATGTAAAATCTCTCCATGTCTGTTAGCTAGTGCCACAGGTGAAAGTTCACTCACCCAGGCTCCATTACTATTACCATACACCGAACAACTACTGGTATATATGAGTTGTTTTATGTTGGGAAAATGCTTCAAGGCAAGAACAAGGTTGTTTGCCGTATGCAGGTATGTCTCCTCGTACATGTCGGCATCTACTTGTTGGTTTGCTGTAGGAGCGAGACTCAGGAAGATCGCATCTTGATTTGGCAAGATCGTCTGTAATGTCTCTTCATCGCAGCGCTTCAGGACGATCGCCTGGTTGGCAACTTTCTGTAACTCCCCAATCCGGTCTTGCGTGGTCGTCGTTGCAGTGATTACCTGACCCAGGTTCCGCCAATGCTGGGCAACGGCACTTCCAACATAGCCACAACCAATAATTATAGCGTTCATCCGTTTTTTCAACTTCTGAGATAGAGAGCTCTAGATTGCATCCAAGATAACAATATAGCCCAGTTACAAAACTTTACGCACTGTCCTATTTGGCGTTGCTGAATTAAGGGATGGAGCCATAGGGGACAGGGACATCACCAAACTTGAGATAATGAATTAACAGGCGAATTGAGTGACCCAGCATTTCTACGGACTTGGAGTAACATAAAATTTTGCGGTGCAGTGGAGCTTGCGTAATGACGTAAGCGCGTATTTTCTGCCTCAACTCAGGTCATATAGGTTTTGCTCACATTCAGGTCTCCATCTGGGATAAAGCAAGGATAAACTGACCAACCATCTGTGACACGCTCAATGGCTCGCAGTCCCATGCCATTGACGTACATTTTCAGGCATTCACGTTTCATTTCATCACTATAGCCTCTCTCTGTTTGCGGTGGGCTGACTTTCCTCGCGACGACAATTAAGAAATTAAGACAAATGTGATGAGTGTTTACCTCTTTTTAGTCCATTCTTACTTGTCCTATTGGATTTGCATTCTGGGCATTTCATGCTGCTTTTTATCCATATCATCCCTCTCTTATGGAACGCCAACAGAGTTAATCAGCATTGACAAACAACCGAGAACGAGTAATAAAACGCTCTCCATCCGGCCCTTCCAGGGAAAAATCGCTGCCTCCGGGCCCCTGTACCACGTCTAGGATTAACTGCGTGTGCTGCCAATGTTCGTATTGCTGTGCTGCAATATAAAAAGGACAACCGCCGATTTTTCCCAGCAATACATCCCCATCGCCGACGATTAATTCTCCGTTGGGATAGCACATGGGAGAACTACCGTCGCAGCAGCCGCCGGATTGGTGAAACATCAATTCTCCGTGCTGAGTTTTGAGGTAGTCTATTAGTTTTAAGGCGGCTTCTGTGGCTGTGACTTTCGGTATTGTTTCCATTTTAGAAGGAAGAAGGAAGAAGGAAGAAGGAATTATTTATCTTAGGATTTATACACTCCGGCAAAGAAACCGGGTTTTTTGCTTAATCTGGGGACTACGGCGAAGGATTACGAAAAAAACCCGGTTTCTGGATACCCGTGCCTCCAGGACTATCCTGCTTAGAAGAAGCCTAAAGCTTTGGGGCTGTAGCTGACTAACAAGTTCTTGGTTTGTTGGTAGTGATCCAACATCATTTTGTGGTTTTCGCGGCCGATACCGGATGATTTGTAGCCGCCGAAGGCTGCATGGGCGGGATACAAATGATAGCAGTTTGTCCACACGCGGCCTGCTTGAACGGCGCGGCCCACGCGGTAGGCTGTGTTCATGTCGCGCGTCCAAAGTCCGGCGCCTAAGCCGTAGAGGGTATCGTTGGCAATTTCTAAGGCTTCGGCTTCGTCTTTGAAGGTGGTGACTGCTAATACTGGGCCGAAGATTTCTTCTTGGAAAATTCGCATTTTGTTGTTTCCTTTGAAGACTGTCGGCTGGAAATAATAGCCGTCTTGTAAGTCGCCGGATAAGGTGTTTCTTTCGCCGCCAATCAGGCATTCTGCACCTTCTGCACGCCCGATTTTGACGTATTCGGCGATTTTTTCCATCTGGTTGACGGAGACTTGGGCGCCTAGGGCGGTTGTCGGATCTAGAGGGTTGTCTTGTTTGATTTTGCGGATGCGATCGATCGCCCTTTCCATAAATCGATCGTAAATCGACTCCTGAATTAACGCCCGCGAAGGACAAGTGCAAACTTCGCCTTGATTGAAAGCAAACATCACAAAGCCTTCGACGGCTTTGTCGAGAAAATCGTCATCTTGGGCGCAGACATCCTCAAAGAAAATGTTGGGAGATTTTCCGCCTAATTCTAAGGTGACGGGGATGACGTTTTGGGAGGCGTACTGCATGATCAGCCGGCCCGTAGTTGTTTCGCCAGTAAAGGCTACTTTCGCAATCCGGGGGCTGGTGGCGAGGGTTTTGCCGATTTCGGCACCGGGCCCGTTGACGACGTTGATGACGCCATCCGGTACTAAGTCGGCGATGATTTCCATCAGTACCAAAATTGAGGCGGGGGTTGGCCCTGCTGGTTTGAGCACAACGCAGTTACCGGCGGCGAGGGCTGGGGCGAGTTTCCAGGCGGCCATTAAAATCGGGAAGTTCCAGGGGATGATTTGTCCGATGACGCCTAGGGGTTCGTGGAAGTGGTAGGCGACTGTGGTTCCGTCGAGTTCGCCGATCGACCCTTCTTGGGCCCGAATGCAGCTTGCGAAGTAGCGGAAATGGTCGATCGCCAGCGGGATGTCTGCTAGTCTGGTTTCGCGAATTGGTTTACCGTTGTCCCAGGTTTCGGCGATGGCGAGGATCTCGAGGTTTTCTTCCATGCGATCGGCTATTTTGTGCAATACCCGCGCCCTGTCTGCGGGGGAAGTCTTACCCCACTTGTCTTTCGCGCTGTGGGCGGCAGAGAGTGCCAATTCTACATCCTCCGCGCTCGATCGGGGAACTTGACAAATTGATTTTCCGGTAATTGGAGAAAGGTTTTCCGAGTATTTCCCTTTCAGCGGTGCTACCCACTTGCCGCCAATAAAGTTGTCGTAACGAGCTTGAAAAATCGACTGACTGCCGGATTGAACAGGTGCTGCTACTACCATTTTATTACCTAATTAAAACTTGTTTTCGCGGACTGTTGAAATCTCTTGAATTTCAACTATCCTCTATTTTCGCGGAGTTCGGTAATTTGCTATACAAAATTTTACATTTTTCAAATATTTGAAATGAAAGTATTTTCTGGGTTTCGCGATCGGTCTGTTTTTTTTCTTAACCGCAGAGAACGCAGAGTCCGCAGAGAAAGAAAAGAGAAAGAGCGACCAAATAGAATTTTACAAATCATTTAAATCTGCTATTATATAAATAATAGCTTGAGAATTTATTAGAATTACAAATCAAATGCCAGCATTAAATGCCGTTGTTTTTGATTCTGATGTCCGGTCTGGGTTAAAGCAGTTGAACGCAGCTAAAATCCGTTGGTTCCGCCGCCACCTGAAAGCTTGGGGACAGCAAAATTTCCGGGATTTTCCTTGGCGGCGCACCTGCGACCCCTACGCGATTTTAGTAGCTGAGTTGCTGCTGCAAAAAACTACTGCTGCTACCGTGGCTCCGGTTTATCAAGAATTTGTCCGTCGATATCCAACTGTGGAGGATCTGGCGGCCGCGCCTGTGGAAGAAGTTGCTAGTTTGTTGCAGCCTTTGGGTCTGTTTTTTCGATCGCAAAAGCTGCGGGAATCAATGCTGGTTATCCAGGAAAGTTATCAGGGAAACGTGCCGCGCACTGAAGCTCAGTTGCTCGAACTTCCGGGAGTTGGGAAGTACATTGCGCGATCGGTTTGCGCTAATGCTTTCGGACAGCCAAAAGCCGTGCTCGATACGAATGTTGCTCGGATTTTGGAGCGTTTTTTTGGGATTGACGGCGGTAAGGTAAAATCGCGCTCGCCCGAACTCTGGGAAGCAGCAGATAGAGTCGCTCCCAAACGGGAAGTCGGGCCTTGGAATTTAGGATTGCTGGACTTTGGGGCGGCAGTTTGCACTGCCAAAAACCCCCGCTGTGGCGAGTGTCCGCTGCAACAGCAGTGCGATTACAAAATTAGGAGTGAAGTAAATTCTGAGCTAATTTCTCAACTCAATTAACAAATATTGTCCCGTCATTGTAGGGGCGGGTTCACCAACAATCTCTGACTCAAACCAATAATCTCAAAAACCCGCCCCCACCCAACAATAAATACAAATATGCCAGCCTAAAAAAAGACAAATTTATGATAATTGTCCGCCCTCGCGCGACTATATTATCCCTATACGATTTAGATCGGAGAGTCCGGTCGATAAAACTTTATGAAAAATAGACACTGCGATTGCTTAGATAAAAGATCGCGAAAGTTAACGTTCCTCTCTTCGGACAACCCTAACTCAATCGCAGTGTCTCATATCCTGTTCGGTAAAATAACCGTGTTCAGGTTCGATCGTTCGGAATGCGAGTCCGCGTCCCATAAGACAGGACTGAAGTCCTCACTACGAACCATATCACAACTATTAATCAACTGTGCCGCAGCGGAATTTCTATCCGAAACTTAGTACCTTTCCCAGGTTCAGAAAAACACTTTAACTCTCCTTTGTGCTGCTCTACAATTATCTGATAGCTGATAGCCAGTCCCAAAGAGCTGTTGCGTTCCGCAGGTGTCTCCATCAAAAATTGATCGGAAAATTGGGCTGCGATATCTTCGCTAGTTGCCATATCGTTATCAGCAATCTCAATAGCAATCCGCTGACCGTCGATTACGTGAGTGCTAATCAAAATCACAGGCTTAAATTTAACAGATTCCGACTCTTCCAACTCTTGACTCGACTTTTCCAAAGCATCGATCGCGCGATCGATAATATTCAGAAAAGCTTGATTGAGCTGACCCGCGTAACACTCAACTTGCGGCAAATTTCCGTATTCCTTCATCACCTTGATATCCCGCCGCCCGTCGCGTGCCGGCAAGCGGTGCTGCAACAACAACAGAGTGTTTTCTAAACCGTCAGAAATATCGAATAACTGCCAGCCCGATCGATCGCTGCGGGCAAAATCCTGTACCGACAAGATTATTTGGCGGATGCGATCGCTCCCGGTGCGCATGGAACTCACAATTTTCAACAAATCGTCGAGCAGGAATTCCACATCCATATCTTGCTGTTTTTGCAGAATTTCCGCTCCGGGATGGACGAACTGTTTTTGATACAATCGCAGCAGTTCTATTAAATCAGTAGCGTAACTTTGGACGTGAGTGAGATTGCTGTAAATAAAAGTAATTGGGTTATTAATTTCGTGGGCGATACCAGATACTAATTCGCCCAAGTTAGACATCTTTTCACTTTCCAGGATTCGATCGCGCGACAGTTGCACTTCTTGCTGAGTTCGTTCCAACTCCAGCCTCAACTCGCGCCCGCGCAAACCCGCGCGCACCCGCCCCAACAATTCCTGCTTAACTATGGGTTTAAACAGAAAATCGTCCACCAGCGCGTCCAATTCTTGAACTTCTGCAAATTGCTCGGGTGTTGTCAGCAGCACAAAATAAGCTGCACCCAATTCTCGATCGGCTTTCACTAGCCGGCACACCTCAAACCAGTTGATTTGAGGCGAAGTCCCATCGCAAATTATCACATCCGGGGACAATTCCCTCGCCAAGTCTAAACCATCCTTGGCGTCGGGAGTGACTTTCACCTGATGTCCCTCGCTCCCCAGTAACTCTTGCGCGACTTCAAAAGTCGCAGCATCCGCGATCGTCAGAATCTTTGCCATAACACCAGCTCCACAACTTTCTCTTTAGGATACAACCGCCACAATTACCCGGACATATTTAAAACAAAATAGTCTAATCCCAGCAAAAAACAGTAGATGCTAGCTCCCTCAACAGCAAAAATAGCTCATAGCATTTGAGATTTTAGATGGGAGATTTTAGATTTGGCAGAACTTACTGGATATTGATTTGGATTGCGGGCCTACAGTTGCATCCTTTTGCCAAACAGGTATCAGTAGAATGTATAATTTGAGACGCCGAACCCAAAAATACAAATTCTCGCCTTGCTAATTTGTGACCCGCCCGCAAACAGATACCAGCCCCCAACAGGAGTCGTGGAGAGCCCACAATTTTAGACCTAGTTCAAGCTCGCAGATTCATCTGTGCAATAAATCTCAAATCTCTAATCGAAAAATGGAAAATCGACTGACGGCTATCCCAGATACTTTCTCAAGTTGCGCCCGGAAACGATAAAAAACTTTAAAATTAATTAATAGTCTCGTCAAATGAACCTTCTCGGTCAGCGCCTGGGAATGCCAATCACCAACACCACCTCAACTTTGATTCAATCCGAAACACTAGAACTATTAGAATGGCCGCGCCTGTGTCAGCACTTGGCTACCTTCGCTGCTACTAAACTCGGCGTCGCGGCCGCCCTCGACCTCCAAATCCCAGCAACTCAAGCTCAAACAGCCGAACTCCTAGCCCAAACTCAGGAAGCTTATCAGTTAGAAAGCCGCGCTGGCGGTGCTTTGAGTTTTGAAGGCATCCAAGACATCGGCTCTACCCTGCAACGAGCCGAACTTCAAGGTTTGCTCGGGGGCGAAGAATTGCTAGCGATTGCTACAACTCTCGCCGGAGCAAGGCAATTGCGCCGGATAGTTGACTCTGCGCCCGATGTCCCGACGCTCAAAGAACTGGCATCGCAACTGCGGACTTATCCCGAAATCGAGCAAGAAATCCATCGCTGTATAGACGATCGCGCTCAAGTAGCCGATCGAGCCACTCCTAAATTAGCAGGAATTCGAGTGCAAATGCGGCAGTTGCGCGATCGCATTTATCAAATCTTGCAAGGAATTTTGCAGCGCCAATCCAACGCCGTCCAAGAACAGGTAATTACCCAAAGAAGCTCCCGCTTTGTGATTCCGGTAAAAGCTCCCCAAAAAGATGCCATCCCCGGTATCGTTCACGACTCCTCGGCCAGCGGCGCGACACTGTACGTAGAACCCCACAACACAGTCAATCTTAACAACCAAATGCGGCAGTTGCTCCGGCAAGAACAAGCCGAAGAAGAAGCAGTCCGCCGCGCCCTCACCGAGCAAGTCGCAGCAGTCAAACCAGATTTAGACAGATTGGTAGTGGTAGTAACAACTTTAGATTTAGCTGCGGCTAAAGCGCGCTACGGTTATTGGATCCAAGCAAACCCGCCGAAATTTATCGAATTGGGAGAGCTAGAATTAGCACCAAAAAATACAGAAAATTTAGACGAGGAAAATTCAGATGAGGAACCAGCAGCAAACAGTCAAGTATTAATTCGCAATCTGCGATCGCCAATTACCCTCCGTCAATTGCGCCATCCTTTATTAGTTTGGCAGCAACAACACGAACAAGGCTTTGCAGTCGTACCCGTCGATTTAACAATCAGCCCCCAGATCCGCGTAGTCGCCATCACCGGCCCGAACACCGGCGGCAAAACTGTCACCCTAAAAACCTTGGGATTGGCTGCTTTAATGGCGAAAGCCGGAATGTTTGTCGCCGCCCGCGAACCAGTAGAATTGCCTTGGTTCGACAACATTCTTGCCGATATTGGTGACGAACAATCTTTGCAACAAAGTTTGTCTACTTTCTCCGGCCACATCCGCCGCATCAGCAGAATTTTAGAAGTTTTGGCAAATAAAGGGGAAGAGGAAGGAGAAAAAGCAGCCGAGAAAGAAGTAAAAAAAGCAGAAGAAACATTCCAATTCCCCATCCCCAATTCCCCATCCCCAATTCCCAATTCCCCATTCCCAATCCCCAATCCCCAATCCCCAATTCCCCATGCCCCATGCCCCATGCCCCATGCCCCATTCCCAATGCCCAAATCTTTAGTTTTGTTAGACGAAGTAGGAGCGGGGACAGACCCCTCAGAAGGCAGTGCATTGGCGATCGCCCTATTGCAATATCTCGCCCAACATTCGCTGCTGACAGTCGCAACTACCCACTTTGGCGAACTCAAAGCCCTCAAATATCAAGACGCCCGCTTTGAAAATGCCTCAGTAGAATTTGACGACAATTCCATGCAGCCAACCTACCGCTTGCTGTGGGGAATTCCCGGACGTTCCAACGCCCTGACTATTGCTAAAAGACTCGGTTTGCTAGCATCCATAGTCGAAGAAGCTCAAACCCATGTCGGGGGTGCTTCGGCCGATGTCAATCAAGTGATTGCAGGACTCGAAGCCCAGCGCCGGAAACAGGAAACCAAAGCCAGAGAAGCAACTCAACTCCTGCACCAAACCGAAAAACTGCACAAGGAAGTTTCTCAAAAAGCAGCGGCTTTGCAAGAGCGGGAGCGAGAACTAAAAATAGCTCAGGAAGTGGCGGTAAATGAGGCGATAGGCACGGCAAAATCAGAAATTGCTCAAATTATTCGTCGCTTGCAGGCGGGCGATCAAACGGCTCAAAATGCCCAACAGGCAACAGAAACCTTAAATCAAATTTCCGAAAAACACCTGCCCTCTCGGAAACAACCGGCGAAACCGAAACCGGGTTTTATGCCGAAAACGGGCGATCGCATCCGCATTCCCAGCCTGGGCCAAACCGCCGAAGTCCTCAGCGCCCCGGATGCTAACGAAGAGTTGAGCGTGCGGTTTGGGATTATGAAAATGACTGTCAAACTGGCAGAAATTGAATCCCTAGACGGTGAAAAACCGGAAACAAAAGCTCAATTAGCCAAGGTTGCAGCTCAAGCAGCCGCAACCGCCAAAGCTAAACAAGCAGCGTCGGAACCTGCAAAACCCAATCCTGAAATTGCCATCCGTACTGCTAATAATTCGATCGACCTCCGGGGCGCCAGAGTCTCAGACGCCGAAATCGAAATCGACAGAGCTCTGTCCAAAGCCGTCGAATACGGTGCGCTGTGGATAATTCACGGTAAAGGTACGGGACAGTTGCGGCGCGGGGTTCACGAGTTCCTGGACACTCACCCGCAGGTTTCTCGCTACGAGCTCGCCAGTCAAAAAGAAGGAGGTGGAGGTGTGACGTTGGTTTATTTGAAATAGTCGGAATTGAGGTATTTCTGGTGAATTACTAATTATATGTTTGTATGCAGCCAAACAAGCTGCAATGAACCTATGATTTCGACTGCCTATAGCGAGTGTAAATGAGTTGTGGAAAAACAGTTTTAAACGAACCGCGAAGATGCAAAGAACGCGAAGTTCGGAAACAGAATAGAGTTTCACGACTCATTTAGATTCACTATCTACTGCAAATGTGGCATAATATAAAATTGATTTTCCACTTGAGTAACTGCCCGACTCATGAAAAAAGCTCCCTCAAATGAAGTTTTGGTTGGTGACTGTCGTGAAGTGATGAAGACATTGCCAGAAAATTATATTTCTGCGTGTATCACTGACCCACCTTATAATTATGAATTTATTGGTCATAAATGGGATGACTCAGAAATTCAAAGACGTATTGAAAAAGTCAATGACAAGGGAAGTAAAACCCTTGTTAAAAACATTCCCTATGGCAGTGGTTTAGCAGGTGGAGTCAGAAACGAAAAATGGTATCAAAGGAATCGCAATAACACTCTGGATTATGAAAAGTGGTGCTTTGAGTGGGGCGAGCAGCTTTTTCGGATCTGCAAACCGGGTGCGACAGTTTTAGTTTTTAACAGCACGCGAACTGTTGCTCACGTACAAGTAGCACTTGAAAATGCTGGATTCTATGCGAGAGATATGCTTGTTTATAAAAGATCGAGTGGTATCCCTAAAGGTGTCAATATCAAACAACAGTTCGAGAAGAAAGGATATGAAAATTCTGCAAAATGGGATGGTTGGCACAGTTGTCTGAGGAACGAATGGGAAGCAATCTGCGTACTTCAAAAACCACTGGTCAATAATTACTTGGAAACTCTACAGGAGTATGGTACTGGTCTATTTTATACTAAAGATCGGTTCGGTGGTTTTCAGTCAAATATTTTAGAAGGTATACAGCGTGAGAAAACCGAGGAGTTTAACGTTCATTGCACAGTAAAACCGATCGCTCTAATGAGAAAGCTGGTTGAAATATTTGTACCGCGTTTGGAAAATTCTATTCTAATCGATCCTTTCGCCGGATCGGGAACTACATTACTGGCGGCGCAAGAATTTGGGATTAAGTATGTTGGCATTGAAATAGTACCTGACTACATAGAGATTATTAACAAGCGCCTTGATAGTTTCAGCGGTGTACAGGGAATTCTCCCACTTTTTCAGTAAGAAATGACTTTAAATCAAACCCACTTATTGTTTGTATGAACTCAAAGGAAGCATCGCCAGTGTAAACTCTCCAAGTCCCTACTTGGCACGCTGTAATAGCAGCGGGAAAATTATCTTGTCTAAGTATTAAAAATACTGGTTCGTAATTATAAGTACGAAGTAGTGGGCCATAGGATTTGAACTTTTTCAGTGTTCCAGAATCTCCTGAGCCAATACGATATTTTGTATCTATCGCGTACCCATCAACAATCAGATCGCACGGCTCATCGCTTCCCACTTTAAATGCTGGCTGAAAACTACTGCAATATGCTTTGCACGTTTCAGTAACTAACAATTGCCAACACATACCTAGCTCACGCCCCCAATATTGCCTATTTTCTTTTTTTATTATCGGAGAGATACCAAACACATCCATTAAAATATCGTGTTCTTCATTCTCTTCTGCGTAAACTTTCTCGGTAAATGAATTTTGGTATCTTGCTAAAATTTGCTCTAGTTTTCTTTCAGTCATCATCAGTTACCAGTTCAGCTAAACTAACGGATAATGCCTTGGCTATTTTGCTGGCATTAAGCAGCGTTATATTCCTTTCACCTCGTTCAACTGAGCCAATATAAGTACGATGTAATTCAGATAGTTCTGCAAGCTGATCTTGGGAAAGATTTCTGAGCTTTCTGAAATGTCTAACTTTTTTACCAAATTGCTCCGTAATATCCATAGATTGCGCCAGATTAAGCAACGACAACTATAATCTGACAGACTATAAGTAGCGACAGACTATAAGTAGCATTGGACAGAGCTAGTCCCGATCTTTGGATTTACACAAGTCCTGCTAGTTTCAAAGCACTGATTTGATTTCTGACACTCTGCGGCGTAGGATGGTTGGGGGTAAAAATTTATGGGTTTTTCTGGTTGCTGTCGATCGAACTTGCAACCGCAACTTTCAACTCGCAAATCCGTCCAGCAGTTAGGATTGCCGGAATCAAAGCAACGAGTTATGGAGAAAAATTAACAGATCGGCTTTTGTCCGGCCACAAAGCAAAAGCATTTCAGACTGTCGATATCCTGCCTCAACCTGTCTTATTTCCCGTGCCCAAGCCATGCGCTCGACCGTAAAGCCCTCCGCTCCCACCAACGAAACGGGCCCATCTCCCAACTGGGAAGAATTGACCCAAAAAGCACCAGAACCTACGCAGTTGGACAACATTAAAGCCCAACTGGATTTAGTGCTGTTAGCCCTAGAAGCGCTGGCAGAAATTGGCTCAGAGGCGATGCTCAAGGTAGCAGCCGAACTGAATTTAGAGCCAATGGTAGCCGATCGCGTAGCTTTGTGGCGGCTGCGCCAGTCGAACCCGCTGCGCAAAGGCCAGGGAGGGCGGAAAAAACTGGATGTGGAGGAAGCTCGATCGCTCGTTTTGATCAGCTGTAATTTAGCAAAACAGCATCAAGCTTTAATCCGTCGCGCCGTTGCTCTGCTGGAACAAATGGCAGAGCAAAACCGCGAACCTCACACAGTCGCTTTGCTTGGAGATTATATTGACAGGTTCAGCAACACTTATGCCGATCGCATGGAAGATGCAGAAACTTTATCGGCAAAAGAACTAACTAATTTGGCCCTCAAACTCTTGATCGATTTGCTGTTTTACAGCAGTCCCGGCGGCCACAGGCGGCTCTGGCTGGCTCTGCTAGACCGCGCTAAGAATTAGGCTAAGCCATAATGGGAACGAGAATGAAAAACATCAGGAACAGCCAAGATGCCTGTTCCACCAAAAAAATTATTTGTTGTGGAACAGGCCGGAAAGCCTGTTGCTAAAAAAAGCTTGTTGAGAATGCTATCAAATATCAGATAAAACATAGTTATTCCCTCTTCCCTCTTCCCTCTTCCTGATGACAACTGACAACTGACAACTGACAACTGACAACTGACAACTGACAACTGACAACTGACAACTGACAACTGACAACTGACTTCATTATGGTTCTCAAACGGTACACGCCCCCTACTTGCACGCTGGAAATTACAGCCAAAAGTTCGCCTCTATCTCGCTGGGCGGGCCAACCCGTGTTTAAATCTTTAAATTTCGAGTTGCGGCTGGACGACCCCAGACTACCAGATACTCAACACGTTACACTTAGGGGCGATCGCCATCAACTCGAAACCCTCCACGAAGCAGTCAGCAACTACGTCCAAAACTTGCTCGGCGAATCCCGCGATTGGGAAAGCAATATCGAGCCTGAAACTAGCCGTACTGTTGACTCAGACTCGCCAGAAGCCGCCCGTAATGCCGTTATAGTCGATCGACCCCCCAACACATCCGAACTAGCAACCGCCGCCCCAAACACTACCTACCTGCCAGTTCCCCCCCGCCTAGAACCCCGCGGCTTGCTCGCCCACAACTTGTTTTTAGGCTCTTTGAGCGCCGCCGAATCCGGGCCGATGGTAAACTTGAGTACCCTGCAACTGTTTGACTTGGCCACAGCACTAGATGACTGCGCCGCCGAAGTCATGACACTCCCCAACCTCAACCGCGATCGCGCACAAGCGAAAGCATTACCATGGCTGAATATCGCAGCAATCCTAGTCGCCAGCGTCGGCCTGACGACAGGAATTGTCAAAATGCTCGATCGACCCGCCACCTCCCCAAAAACCGCCTCAGCCCCCACCACAGCCCCCACCAATCCAGAATTAGCCCCCGTACCAGGACAGCCCCAGATAGTAGCTGGCGCCTCCCCCAGTCCAATTCCCGCCCCCACCACCTCCCCCACAACATCCCCCACGGCATCCCCAACACCAACAGCCACAGCCACAGCCACACCCGGTTTACCCCCCCTACCGCCCCCACCCATCAACACCGCCAGCGCCTCCCCCAGCCCCAGCTTGCCCCCAATCGCGATCGTCCCAGCGCCCACCACCAACAAACCCAGCCCCATCCAGCAGCCACCCCTGCTATTTCCCCCCAACAACAGCGCACCGGCACCCTCCCAGAGCGCCCAGCAGAGCCCCCCAGCCCTCCCCCAAGGGCAAATCATCACAATTCCCGATCCAGCTCCGGGCCCACCAATTGCCGCCCCCCAAGCACCCGCAGCAGTACCCTACATCCTGCCCCCCGTACCGCCGAGACTAGCTCCCGCCGTACCGCCCCCCCTGCCGCCCTCCCTATCCGCATCCCGGTTTCCCATTCCCCCACAGCAACCCTTCCCCCCCCTCCCCCAGCCAATTCTTCCCCCCGCCGCTACCGAACTCCCACCCCTTGAGGACGCTCAACCGCAAGCCGAGTCAGAGGACAACAACCAGGCTGCCGCGAGCAAAAAAAACCGCACTTTATTTGATACAATTCCTCAGGTTTCAGAAGCTAGAACTTACTTTGAAGAACGCTGGAAGCCACCAGAAGGAATGGAACAAACCTTGGAATACAGCCTGCAAATCGATGAAAGCGGGTCAATTCAAACTATTGTGCCCATGGGAAAAGCAGCAGCCGATTATATCGATCGCGCTAGTATGCCCTTAGTCGGCGAGCCGTTTGTTTCTGCCGTTTCCAATGGGAACAACCCGAAAATTCGAGTTGTTTTGAGACCTAACGGTCGAGTACAAACATTTTTGGAAGAGAGTAATTGAACTTTCGCAAACACATTTTATTGACATTTGCTCCATTTTATGCGGCCAAAATATCCTTATACCAAAAAAGTCGTAGGGTGTGGATCCACCAACAATCCCTAACTACATATCGACAATTTAATAGCGACGCACCTGACCACAATGCTTTTATAATAAATAAACACAACATTAGTCGATCGCCCCCGTCAACCGATGCGCCGAATATCACCCTACAAACTTAACATCTTCCATCTTCCATCTTCCATCTTCCATCTTCCATCTTCCATCTTCCATCTTCCTAATGACTGATGACTAATGACTAATGACTAATGACTAATGACTAATGACTAATGACTAATGACTGATAACTAATGACTGATAACTAATGACTAATGACTAATGACTAATGACTAATGACTTCTCTCTCACTTCCCTTTTTCTTGATCCCAAGCTTCTCCAATCCAATAAAAAACTACAATCCCCGCAAAACTAGCTAAAAAATCTTCAATACTAGCAGTACGATTGGGTAAAATCGCTTGCAGCATTTCTTCCCCAGCAGTGAAAATAGTAAAAAGTGCAGGCCCGAAAGGAATTGGATAATTCAACCAACTCATCATTTTTTTGCCAGTTGCTCTGTGACATAAAAAAGATGCAATTCCGTACAAAATAAAATGTCCAAGTTTGTCATAAGGCGGATGAGCCAGAAAAAAATTGACTAACAGCCCCATATCTGCTACAAGCATGATACTGAGAATAATTAAAAAGTACAAAACACACGCAACAATCCAGAATTTATTTGATGATTTCATCTTGTTTTTTGCTAACAAAGAGAATACACAAACTAAGCCGTAGGGTGCGTCGCCCGGAGCAATCCACTGCATTCAATCGAAAATCAAGCGAGCGACGCACCTGAAAAATATGATTTTAACGCGCCCACTGCTGTAATATGTAATTGTAAAACTTCTCAGTATCTACTCGATCCATTGCTTGAATTTTTCGCCCTCCTGTTTTAACTTTTGTACGTCCTTGACTGACACCTTCGGTAACAATTGCAGTTTCCCATTCTCGCAGTTGGTAAAATTCTGGATGTGCCAAATAAGCCGTTGCCAAAATATCCCAAAAATAGTAATCTTGAGATATTGCTAGGGCATAACACTGTCCTGCTAAATCGGAAATTGGATATTTGCGCTGTCTTGCTAAGCGATTGGAAAATTCCACAGTCAGCGGTACATTATTAGTAATATCTAAAGGACACATGACAACCGGAATTTGTGTTTGCCAAATTCTATCGATGGCTATCGGGTCCCAGTAAGCATTCCATTCCGCCGACATATCTTGTCCCGGTTCCATATCTTTGCTAACATTTCCGGGAACGTTGAGTGCCCCTCCCATCCACACAATTTCTTGAATTTTGCTTTCAATTTCTGGTGCAAGATCTAAAGCTTGTGCTACTGTTGTTAACGGCCCCGTTACCATTAATGTGACCGGTTCCGTTGCATCCCGCAAAACTCGCACCATAAAGTTTTGTCCGGGTTCTGATATTAACGGCGTATCAATGGTTCCTTTTTCATTTAGAATGGGAAGTCGATCGCACGCAAAGGAATCTCGCCGAAACAAAACCGGAAATGGGTTCAGTCCCCGCACCGTACTCGCCGCCACCGGAACCTCTGAACGCCCCATCAAATCAAGGATTTTGCGGGTTGCACTCACCGCTGGCTGAATGTAGCAATCCGCCGGAGTGACGATTACTCCCAGAGTTTCCACTTCCTCCATTGTCATTAGCAACACGACTGAGAGATAGTCATCAACTGCACCATCGTGATCCATTAATACCAGTCTTTTAGACATTCTACTTCCCGTGACTGAATTCCTGTAAAGTACAAATATAAATTTATTTGTTCGAGAAACACAAGTGACTCAACTATAGCCGTTCTCAAGTGAGGTACTCGCCAATTACCAATCACCAATTACATTTACCAATCACCAATTACAATTACCAATTACCAATTACAATTACCAATTACCAATGCCCCATGCCCCATGCCCCATCCCCAATGCCCCATGCCCCATCCCCAATGCCCCATGCCCCATGCCCAATTCCCCATCTGTACCTAACTGAATAATTACCATTATGAATACCATATCACCTTACGGCTCTTGGAAATCTCCCATTACCTCAGATTTAATTGTTTCGGGAACTGTTGGACTCGGACAAATTGCGATCGTCGACGGATCTGACATTTACTGGGTAGAAGGACGGCCCTCAGAAGCAGGGAGAAGCGTCATCGTGCGGCGCACTCCCGACGGTAAAATAACGGACGTAACACCCGCGCCTTTCAATGTTCGCACTCGCGTTCACGAATACGGCGGCGCTTCTTTTGCAGTTGCTAGGGGTGTTATCTATTTCTCTAATTTGGGCGACCAAAGAATTTATTGTCAAGCATTAGATTCTCCGCCAGAACCTCTGACACCTGCTGCTAATTCTCGCTATGCAGATGCGATCGTTGACCAGCCAAGAAATCGCCTGATTTGCGTGCGCGAAGACCATGCAGGTGAGGGTGAATCGGTCAATACTATTGTTAGCATTAATTTGGATAACGGCGCAGATATTCAAATCTTAACTCAAGGCAACGATTTTTATGCTTCGCCTCGTTTGAATCCTGACGGTTCTCAAATTTCCTGGATTTGTTGGAACCACCCAAATATGCCCTGGGATGGCACAGAATTGTGGGTGGCAGAAATTAATGCTGATGGTTCTTTAGGCGAAAAATATTTAGTGGCGGGCGGGGTTGATGAGTCAATTTTTCAGCCGGAATGGTCGCCAGATGGAGTTTTATATTTTGTTTCCGATCGGTCGAACTGGTGGAATTTATATAGAACCCCCCTCAATCCCCCCTTGTTAAGGGGGGAGGCAAGAGTAGGCACAGAACCCCATCGAACCCCCCTCAATCCCCCCTTGTTAAGGGGGGAGGCAAGAGTAGGCACAGAACCTCCTTTAGCAAGCAGGGAGGCAGGAATAGAAAATCCCCCGTTGTTAAGGGGGGAGGCTGGAATAGAGCCTTTGTGCGAAATGGCGGCTGAATTCGGCCTTCCTCAATGGGTTTTTGGAATGTCTACCTATGCCGTTGTTTCGGAAAGCAAAATTATTTGCACCTATACTCAGCAAGGTAAGTGGCATTTGGCGAGTCTCGATTTAGCGACAAAGCAGTTGACAAATATTGAGACAGGTTACACTGATATTTCGTCGGTGAAAGCGCGGGGAGAAACTGTAGTTTTCCTGGCAGGTTCGCCGACGGAATCTACTGCTATTGTACAGCTAAATTTAGCCACAAGTCAACTGGAAATCTTGCGCAAGTCGAGCGATTTAAGCATCGATTCTGGTTATCTTTCCGTACCGCAACCGCTGGAATTTCCCACGGAAAACGGTTTAAGTGCTTTCGGTTTCTTCTATCCCCCGAAAAACCAAGATTTCGCAGCACCTGCGGGTGAAAAACCGCCGCTGGTTGTCAAAAGTCACGGCGGCCCTACTGCTGCTACTTCTAGCAGCATGAATTTGAAAATTCAATATTGGACGAGTCGCGGTTTTGCTGTGCTTGATGTCAACTACGGCGGTAGCACTGGTTACGGGCGCGAATACAGAAGAAGGCTGCAAGATAGTTGGGGAATTGTTGATGTTGATGACTGCGCTAACGGTGCTAAATATTTAGCAGAAAAAGGTTTGGTTGACGGCGAAAGAATGGCGATCGCTGGAGGCAGTGCAGGGGGCTACACGACTCTGTGCGCTCTGACTTTCCGCGATGTGTTTAAGGCCGGTGCGAGCTATTATGGAGTGAGCGATTTGGAAGCTTTGGCAACGGATACTCACAAGTTTGAGTCGCGCTATCTGGATGGATTGATCGGGCCTTATCCCGATCGCAAAGATTTGTATGTAGCTCGATCGCCCATTCATTCCGCCGAAGGTTTATCTTGTCCCGTAATCTTTTTTCAAGGATTGGAAGATCAAGTCGTACCGCCGAATCAAGCCCAGATGATGGTAGAGATATTGAAAGCTAAAGGTTTGCCGGTTGCTTACGTTGCTTATGAAGGGGAACAGCACGGTTTTCGACGCGCTGAAAATATCAAAAGAACACTTGACGGCGAATTCTATTTCTATTCCCGGGTGTTTAAGTTTGAGTTGGCTGAACCAGTCGAAGCAGTGCCGATTTACAATCTTTAGCAAAAATTAAGTTTGCAGTTGCTCTGTTTGCGCTAAAATTGCGATCGAACGCAACTGCAAGCTTGATGCATAATTCGTCAATATTGAATGTGATGTCGTTCACAATTTTGGCTGTTTATTGTCACAATTTTGGCTGTTGATTGTCACAGCTTTTAAGGGAATTTACCTAGAAAATATGAAAGTGCGATCGATCTCTGTTACTGCAAAAAAGATCGATCGCGCGATCGTCTATTTCTGAGTCAATCGCTATGCAAACCCCTGTCAACCTGATTCCATCTGCTTTGGGCGAGCTGTTTGCCGAAGTCAATCATAGAGGCTACATTACTTTAGCCGATCGCTACGGTTTGCTGGCGGCTATGTTTGACGAAACTTTGACTGAGGATGACAAACGCTCGATCGATCGCCTCCTGCGCTCTGTGTGCCGGGGTAGGATAAAATTAGTTAACGAACTGTCTGCGATCCGATAAGCATTAAAAACCCCTTAATAAGACTCAGCGATTGAAGTCCCTATTACACAAACTTTTGTCCTCTCTCAGAGACTCAGAAATTAATAAACAAAGGGAGTATTTAAACCGGATTTAGGATTACTACTATTATGTAGGGTGCGCCGAGGGGCACCCTACATAATAGTAGTTTTGCGTAAGCTTCAACAAGTTTAACGTGCAGACATGGCTGTAGCGAGCTGCAACTTGCTCAAACTTTCTTCATAGCCAAAATCCATGGGATAGCTGAGTGCCGCAGGAATCCCCAGCACGCAGCAGGGAAAATTCTTACCTAGTTCTGTAATCAGCGGGTGGTTGCGAGAATTGCAGCCCAAAAACAGTAAATTTGCTGATTCTAATTCTACCACATTTCTCAGTTCTGTGGCAACCGGGCCGATGCGCAAATGAGCTTTGAACAAACCGCGCCATTCTTCAGCCAAACAGCGCGCTTGCCACAGCAATTTATCTGCTACCTCGTACTCATTGTTTTGACAAAAAATTGCTCGGAAATAAGGCGGATCGATCCAAGTTGCCCGCTGGGATACCGATGGGATTTCGGCGTTCGGCAAAGCGATCGCAGGCGCTGCACAGTAAAGAGCCGATTTTTCCTCTAAATCCGACAGTTTCGGCTTGGTAGCCCAGGGATTTTCCACACCCAAACTACAAGTATCTTCATCGTCAATCTTGGGCGTTTCGTCGAGCACGTAGACGACTTGCACCGTGACTTCTTTTGTTGTTACTAAACGAGTTTGATGCGCAATCCAAAGCGTAATGTCCAGAGCTGTTTGACTTTGGGGAGAACTGTTGTAACCGACAATAAAATTGATGGATTTGGCAGATTTTGGAGTTTTTGATTTCTGAGAAACAGGCACTTTTTGCTCCGGCAGCAACACCATTTCTTCTGCTAAGTTTTGGTATCCCAATGCACTTTCAAAACGCGCTAAAATTGTTTTGAGATTCACAGGCTAGACCTCTCTTAAGTGAATTGTTTTGTCTCTGCGTCTGGCGTTATTCGTCTTGCGTAAAGTAGCGATCGAGAAAATTCAAGGCGTAGTTGCGCAGTTCGTAATACTCCTGAGATTCCCGCAACTCCTGGCGATCGCGCGGATGCGCAAAAGGTACTTCCAAAATCTCGCCGATTGTCGCCGCCGGGCCGTTTGTCATCAACACAATGCGATCGGACATATAGATAGCCTCGTCCACATCGTGGGTAATCATCATTGCAGCCTGTCTGTGATTTTCCCAGATATCCAGCACCTGTTTTTGCAACTTGCCGCGAGTCAGAGCATCCAGCGCTCCAAACGGTTCGTCCATTAATAACATCTTCGGCCGAAGTGCCAGAGCTCGCGCAATCCCAACCCGCTGCTTCATGCCCCCTGAAATTTGATCGGGATATTTATCTGCTGCTGTTGTTAAGTTTACCATTGCTAGGTGTTCGTTGACAAGGCTAATCTTCTCTGCGCGGCTGAGATTTTGCAAAACTTCATCAACTGCTAGGCGAATATTTTCCCGCACCGTCAGCCAAGGCAGCAATCCGTAGTGCTGGAATACCATCATGCGATCGGCTCCCGGTTTGCGAATTTCTTTGCCTTCTAGTGTCACGATTCCGCCACTTTGTTGTTCCAAACCTGCTACTATTTTCAGCAGCGTCGATTTGCCGCAACCCGAGTGACCGATTACTGAAATAAATTCGTTTTCTCCAATACTTAAGTTGATATTTTCCAAAACGCTAAACTGGGTGCCGTCGGCGCTTTTATAGGATTTGGACAAGTTGTTGATTTCCAGAAAACCCGAGGATTTGTGGGTGGGGCTGTTGGTGTTAACTGAAGCCGCAATATATTGAGTCATTTGACATTCCTAGTAATTGGTAATTGGTTATTGTATATCTAGCTTGTAGCCGAGTTCCGATCCCCCTAAATCCCCCTTAAAAAGGGGGACTTTGAATGCTTTTATCTTCTCTCTTTAAGGGAGACTTTGAAGGCTCCGGTTCCCCCCTTATTAAGGGGGGTTAGGGGGGATCTAGGAGCTAGGAGGAAGCCGTAGAAATCCAGAACGAAGACGGCAGATATCAAACATTAAGACTGAAAAAAAGCTTTAGGGCGGTTGGCTCTAATTTCAAAACTATTCAAATAACCCACCGGATCGCTGGGGTCAAATGCTTTTTTGTCAATGAAAACTTCCGCTGGTTCCACTTTGTAATCCTCCTGGGGACAATCGATCGCCATTTCGGCAACAATTTTGCGATAAAGGTCGGTTCTCCAAGCTTTTTTGGCTAATTCATCAGCATTTTTCGGCACCTCCTTAATGTGTCCCCAGCGGGCGGCTTGAGTCATCAACCAAATACTGTGAGACGGCCACAAAAATGTTGAATGATTTCCCGGTATTTGGGGCAAATTCTTAGGAATATCAAAGAAAATAGTTGTATCTTCAGATATTATAGTGCGGTCTTTTTCGTCAAACCCTCCATAGTTGTATTCCCCAACTATTCCCGGCTTGGTAAATTTGTCGATCGCCCCGTTTTTAGGTTTAGCCCCCGTAAAAGATCGATCGGTCAACAATGCTGCTATTTGACTGCGATTTTCCGGTTTGCTGCAAAACTGACAAGCTTCCACCATTGCCTTCACCAGCGAGTAATAAGTCTTCGGGTTTTCGTCAATGAATGATTGCATTACTCCCAAAACGCGATCGGGATGTCCCAGCCAAACTTCCTTGCCTTGCGCGAAGGTAAAACCCACTCCCAAATTGCCTGTAATTGCCCGCGTATTCCAAGGTTCAGCTACCATGTAAGCCTGCATCGCACCAATTCTCATGTTAGTCACCATCTGTGGCGGCGGCACAATAATTACCCGAAATTCTTTGAACGGATCGACACCCGCAGCGGCAGATATATAACGCACAAAGTATTCGTAAATAGCAGAACTCAAAACAACAGCCCAAACTTTATTTTCCGCTGGCTGACTCTCAAAAAAACCTCGGAATTGTTTGCCAAATTCTTCTAAATTGCCGTTGTATTCGTGCCACGGGCGCAAACCAAAATCCCACATCGCTTTGCTCATCGTCATCGCGTTACCGTGGCGGTGAATTGTCATTGCCGCGCACATGGGTGCGTGACGCGCTCCTTCGGCACCTATTCGGGCGTTTGTGACGGCGCCGGATACGACTGGGGAGGCGTCGAGGCGGCCGAAAATCAGGCCGTCGCGGGAGGTTGCCCAGCTTGCTTCGCGGTTTAGTTTGACATTTAAGCCGTATTTGCGGAAAAATCCTTTCTTCCAGGCGATCGCAAATGGTGCACAATCGTTAACGGGTACGTATCCTACGGTTAAATTTGGTTTTTCTAACGTTTGGGAATCGACGATCGGCTTTACCGCTTCGGCTTCTTCTGTGAGTCCTTTTGCCGATCGATCCGCGTTAATTCCACAACCAGATAAAGCCATTCCCGCCGCCGCCGCACCCATTCCTTGCAAAAACTCTCGGCGCTTCCATTCATTGGAAAACTTGTCACTCATACAATTTTAGATTTTAGATTTTAGATTTTAGATTTGAAGAATTGGCAATGACTGATGAGTTAAGGCTTTGGAGCGTGGATCTGGAGTTCTATTTTATTTGGGAACTGATATGATGATATTTAATTCTAGATCGCTAATCTCTAAATATCCGCCATCAACAGCCTTGAGCTAATGACCAATCACCAATCACCAATAACTAATAACATTCAGGATCTATATGAGCTCGCACTTCTAACTAATCTCTCTACTGACTAATGACTAATGCCCCATGCCAATGCCCAATGCCCAATGCCCCATGCCCCATGCCCCATGCCCACTACCTATTGACTCTCGATCGATCGATGCGTTACCAATTCCTGAATTTTGCCAACAGCCCAATCCAGCAGCAATCCAGTTAAGCCAATTACAAACACAGCTAAAAATACCGAACTCAGATTCAAACGACTCCATTCATCCCACACAAAAAACCCAATTCCCACACCACCTGTCAGCATTTCCACCGCCACAATCACCAGCCAAGCAATCCCCAAACTAATCCGCAAGCCAGTAAAAATGTAGGGCAAACTTGCAGGCAAAATAATCTTCGTAATCCGCCTCCAGCGCGGCATTTCCAACACTCGCGCCACATCCAGATAATCCTTGGAAACGCTAGAGACTCCCAAAGCTGTGTTGATAATTGTCGGCCACAAAGACGTAATAAATATGACAAAAATTGCGGACGGATCTGCTAAATTAAATATCGATAGGGCGATCGGCAACCAAGCCAGCGGCGACACGGGTTTAAAGATTTGAATCAGCGGATTCAGCGCCATCATTGCCGGTTTCGACATCCCGATCAGAAATCCCACTGGAATCGCCACCACTGCACCCAGCAAAAATCCCAGCAATACCCGCCGCAAACTCGCTAGCAGCAGCCAGCCAATGCCTAAATCTCCGGGCCCGCGCTGGTAAAATGGATGCAATATGTAATCTAAATTAGCGATTAACGCTTGGTAAGGAGTGGGAATCAAATCGCTTTTGAAGCTGGCAACAATCCACCACAAACCCAGAATTCCCAAAAAACCAGCAGCCGGCAACAATATATTATCTCGGATGACAACGGGTTTGGTTCGTTTCCAGGCTGCTTGTCCGGCAATTGCGATCGCAGCTAAATTAAGTTGTATTGACATTTAAATCTCCTCAGAGTCAGGGGCGGTACAAGAATCTTGAACAATACCAACCTAAGACACTGATGCAGCCAAACTATCTATATAAGACAAGTTGACTCTTCAGTCTCTTCTCAATGCCTGCGAAGTTAGCTGACGGGCTAGGACTGAGAGATGTCCTTCTATACATAATTAAAGATTAAAAATTACACTCATTTTTTTTCTTGGGTAATTTTTAATTTTGGTGTTAATTCTGTAGGGATTCGCCCCGAAAATTGGTTCCTCCGCTCCAGCCACACGCTTTGTTTAAGGGCGCAGCGCTGGATTAGGCTTGACTTTTTAAGCCAATTTAAATTAACCTAGCACGAGCTTCTCATCTCGTCCATACGTCTTTAGGAGTAGAAATTGGCGATCGGGAAAGCTGAAAACTTGAGCCACAAAACTAATGAGTGATAACTAATGACTAATAATGCCATTTATAAAAAGTAGTGTTAAACAACAATTTTTGGGCTTGTTTACTCTACTCCATGTGTAAGGTGCGTCGCTCGCTCGAAACAATCGATTAAATTTAGGGATTTATCGAGCGAGCGACACACCCTACAAATACTGTTGCAGAAGTTTGAAAAAATCTTACAACCAATAACTAATGACTACTGACTAATGACGGCAGGACTACTGACTACTGACTACTGACTACTGACTACTGACTACTGACTTCTTCAAATCAGAAACCTAACTGTTACATAAACAGCCGCCGCCACCAATTGCAAAGCCATCACAGGAAGCCCATAACGCAGAAAAGTTTGAAAAGAAATCCGGCGCCCGTGCAACTCTGAAATTCCCGCAGCCACAATATTAGAAGAAGCACCTACCAAAGTGCCATTTCCCCCTAAAGTTGCCCCGTACATCATCGCATAAAACAGCGGCAACACAACAGGTGGAAACTGCCCTGCAAAATCCGGCGCCAGCACCTCCGTCGGTGCGAGTCCTACATTCACAACATACTGTTTTAACAGCGGTACCATCGCCACCACCAGCGGAATATTTGGCACGACGCTCGACATCAAACCCACAAAAAATAACAGAGTCAAAGAACCCAAAAAGATATTTTTACCTAAAATAGCTGCTAAAAATCCCGACATCCCAGCGATGACTCCGGTTTTTTCTAGACCACCAATCAGCACAAATATCGACATGAAAAATAGCAGCGTACTCCAATCTAAATCTCGCAAAATATTGGTGACAGAATCTATTTTGGAATGATGAGCCAAGAGCATTGATAAAGCTGCTCCCAATAAAGCAACGGCTGCCGGTGAAATTGGGACTGGCAACGACTCTCCCACTACAAAAAATGTCAGCACGAAAGTGATAATTAAGCCGCCCACCGCTAAGATTCGCGGGTGATTGATTTTTGGGTGCGGCAAATTTTCCAAATTATCTAATTCTTTGTGCCAGATTTCGGGGAACATCCAAGGCAGAATCACTAAGATAACTGCTACGGCAATTGCCCCGCCCAAACTTAACTTTAACAGGTAATCTGTAAAGCTCATGTTAATCGCATCGCCGACTATGAATGTCGCCGGATCTCCCACGATTGTCAGCAGTCCCGAACTGTTGGCTACAAATACCATTAAAATCAGCAGCGGCACAAAATCTACACCCACCTCTTCTGCCATTGGCGGAATTAATGGTGCTAGCAGCATGACTGTCGTAGCATTGGGCAAAACTGCACAAATTGGCGTAGTAATCCCCACAATTCCTAGCAATAGATTTTTGCCTTTGCCTTTCGCCAGCAGCACCATTTGAGTTGCCAAGTAGTCGAATATCTTCGTAGGCTCAAAGGCTCTCACCATGACCATGACTCCGAAAAATAAGCCCAGCGTTC
Organism: Microcoleus sp. Aus8_D2; assembly: GCF_036702665.1. Lineage (NCBI taxonomy): Bacteria > Bacillati > Cyanobacteriota > Cyanophyceae > Oscillatoriales > Microcoleaceae > Microcoleus > Microcoleus sp. Aus8_D2. The sequence continues at coordinate 1,812 of NZ_JAUBUN010000064.1, read as the reverse complement.
CGTGACTGCGACTGATATATTCGATCGCATCCTTTAACGTCATTACGTGGGTAAAAACCAGAATCAGCGCTCCCAGAAATGCTGCAATTGTAAGGTGTATCCATTCTGTAATTATTAAGAAAACTACACCGATAAATGTGGCCGCAGCGATCGCAGCTTGCACGTTTTCCATTTAGTCCCCTGACAAAAATAAAACTTAAAAATTTAAAACTCTTGTTTTGAGGGATTTTACTATTTTATGGCTATTATGTCAATAAGTTTAAGTGCTCCTTTTGGCAACAAAAAGCTGGAATGCAGTCAGAGAGAGAGTTGCGGCACAGGGGTAAAATCACGTTAAAACTATTTCTTTTGGCAGGGGCTCGATCGCCCAAAGTTTGGTATGGCGATCGGGCGATCGCTCAACTACAATGAAGCATGGGCAATATCTGCCAACTTCACCCCCACGCAGACATCATGGACTACAGCCAACTGCTCGCCGACAAAACCGATACTATCGTCAAAAACTGGATTGAAGCAGTACGCTTGGATCGGAAAATTGAAACGGCTGACACCTTACCGCACTCTGCGATCAAAAATCATATTCCTCAATTGCTGGAGGCGATGGCCACTGTGCTTTCCCAATATCAAAACAGCGAAATTGGCATCATCATTAAAGCCAGTTTAGAACACGGCTTCCTCAGAGCAGAACAAGGCTACGATCCCGCCGAAGTAGCGCGGGAATACCATTTATTGCGTCAAGTCATATTTGCCAACTTAGAAGTAGAATTACTCAGGGGAACAACAACAGAAGTATTCAGAGCTTTTCGGCTCATAGATTGCGTAGTAGATGAAGCAATTGCTCAGTGTTTTAACAGTTATGTCGCTCAGAGGCTGCGGGAACTTCAACAAATACAAACTCAGTTACAACTCACAAATCAAGAACTTAATCGCCTAGTCAGTGCTAACCAAGAAAATCTCTCCTATTTTGCTCACGAACTCAAAACACCTCTCAACTCAATTATCGGTTATTCAGAGCTATTTTTGCGAAAAGGAAAGGCACAAACTGAAATCAAAGATACCCTCCCCGGCATCGAACACATCGAACGAGTATTGCGTAATGGCAGACAATTACTGCGCCTGATTAACGACGCCCTCGAACTTTCCCGCGCCGATGCCGGAAAAATTCAACTCCAACTCAGACAAACTAATGTACAATCTGTAATTAATACAGTAGTAGAAGTGATGCAGCCAATGGCTGATGCTAAGGGATTAAAGCTCGCTGTTAGCAGCGACTGCGACCCGACACAAGTAATCTCCGACGGACAGCGGCTGCAACAAATTGTGACCAACCTGCTGAGCAATGCGATTCGCTATACAGAATCTGGTAGGATTGAATTAAGTTGCTACCGTGCTGGAGAAGCAAATTGGGCGATCGCAATTACAGATACCGGCATCGGCATCGCCCCCGCACATACCAACCGCATCTTTGAGCCATTCTTTCAAGCCGGAGAAGCAAACAGGCAGCACTTTCCGCCCGATAGCACAGGCCTGGGATTAGCCATAGTATCGAGGCTGGTCAAACTGCTCCAAGGCAAAATCGAGCTAGAATCAGAAATCGGAGTCGGCTCAACTTTTACCGTGATTCTGCCACTGGAAGTCAAAACCTTGCAAGAAGTAGCTTAAACTTTTTATAGCCTTTCTCAAAAAGGTGAGGTACTATCCGGCATAAGGCATAGGGCATAGGGCATAGGGCATAGGGCATAGGGCATAGGGCATAGGGCATAGGGCATAGGGCATAGGGCTATGGGCTATGGGCTATGGGCTATGGGCTAT
>NZ_JAUBUN010000063.1:27024-36991 GCF_036702665.1 Microcoleus sp. Aus8_D2 | reverse complement strand
ATTGTACAACTCGCGAGCTCGCGACAGCTCGCACTATCATAAAAAATGCTTTTTACAAAAATGAGATGCTCCCGTCTAACCCACCAATCGTAAGGCGGCCCGACTGAAAATATATGTTGACAAATTGTGCAATAATTGCTGTACAATTGGCAAAAATCTCAGTAGTGGCAGTGCTTCGGCCTGTTTGCAATTAATCGCCAGCCATCAGTAATTGGTGAAAAAATACCAAAAGCGCGATCGACATTTAGATGAAACCTTCAATAACAGGTGGTTTCAGCGATTTTTAGTGACCCTGTTCCTGGGCGGCCAAGTGCTGCTGCGCCTAGTCCAAGGCAAAATTGACCGCCGCAAAATCATGGAACATTTAGTAACAGTCGGCCTGGATTCTTTGCGCTCCGTGCTGCTAATAGCCTTTTTTGCGGGCATGATTTTCACGGTTCAATCGGCCAGAGAATTGCTGCGATTTGGGGCGGTTGGGGCAGTGGGAGGTGCTTTTGCTGTGGCATTTTGTCGCGAATTAGCACCTGTTTTAACGGCCGGCGTGGTGGCGGGACAAGTAGGTTCGGCTTTTGCGGCGGAGATAGGAGAAATGCAGGTGACGGAACAAATAGACGCCCTGTATATGTTGAGAACAAATCCGGTTGATTATTTGGTAGTCCCGAGGGTGATAGCTTGCTGCGTCATGCTGCCGATTTTAACAATTTTTTCGGTGGCGGTGGGGATTTTGGGCGGGCTGTTTGTGGCGGTTAATTTTTATGAGTTGGAACCGTCGGTATTTTTGGAATCGGTGCGGACTTTTTTGGGGCCTTGGGATTTAGTAACTGTGGCGATTAAGAGTGTAATTTTTGGGTTGATAATTGCGCTTGTCGGTTGCGGTTGGGGGTTGACGACGGCGGGCGGAGGGAAAGGGGTAGGTCAAGCTGCAACGGCGGCGGTGGTGACTTCTTGGGTGTTTGTTTTTGTGGCGGATTTCTTTTTATCGCTGTTGATGTTTCACGAGTTGGGGATTACAAGAAGCGGGGGGTAATTGTTGTGGGTTCGTAGTCAGGACGAAGAGTCCTTCTTCATACCTAAAGAAAGGACTCTTCGTCCTCACTACAAACGCGCAGGATTTACCCTACATAAATTAAGTTCGTAGTAAGGACGAAGAGTCCTTATTCATGGCGAAGGAATATAAGGAGGGCGATAGACTCGAATTGCTTGAATAGGAACTGTCCCGTCTGTTTCAGGAATGATTTCGAGGATATGTTTGGAGTTGCTCAAATTCTGAGCCAATGTTGTAGGATATTCGCGACTTGAATCGGCAATTTGTGGCGGAATGTATGAATCAACAAACATCGGCTTAATCTGCCACGAAATTTCAAAGCCTTTCGGAGTAGGCTTTTTCGAGTATTCATAGGCATTTTGCAGCCACCAGTTTCTCGGTTCAATGGCGACGCGGCCGGATTTTGAGACAAACATTTTGTCGTTGGTACCGCTGCCGTCGTAACCTGTTTGAGAACCTACCACGTCAAATTTAAATTTGGTAGCATCGCTGTTAATCTCAGTGATTATCGCTTTCCAATCTTCGACGATGAGCGGTTTTTGACTTGATATTTGGAGAATTGCGGGCCAAGGGACGCCCACAGTAGCGCTGGGTCTGGTGATGCTGTAAAGTTCGGGAAATTCTGAGGGTTTTTTGCCGTCGATCGCAATTTTAGCAGAAATTGCCTCGCCGTTGAAGGTTCGATCGGCGATCGCATCTATCCGATTTCCGTCAAACTCTAAAACCAACTTACCATCTTGCCACTTAACATCCTTACCAACCGTATAGGTTTTTACTAAATCCTGCTGCGGTAATCGAGCCGAATTTGGGTTGTATCGCAGGTGCGGTTTGATGAGAGCAGCTAGGAGAAAATTTCCCCAAGCGTTGAGGTGAATGCTGTCGCTCAATAGCTGTTTTGGCTGCAAGCGATTGTCTTGCAAATACCTGCGCCAAGGTTGCCGAATTTCCGCGATTTCGCAGCCGTATTTATCTGCCAACTCAGGCAGCCATTTGGTAGAATGAGTGTTGTGCCATTCATATCCTTTGACTTCATCTGGATTGTCGCTGCTGTTACCTGTCGGCAACCAGTTTATGTGGTCTGAATGCAAGAGTATTTCGCTAGCAGTGCGGCGGCGGACATTGGCAATTATCGCTTCGTAATCTTCATCACCTCCGTAGACGTGGAAAATTAGCAAATCGGGATAAAAAGGATACAAATCGTGTTCGCTGGGACGGATTAAAATCGGGGCCGCAAATCCTCCGATCGCCAGATTTTCTACAATCAAATCTGCATTGGGAAATCGCTGTTTCAAATTCTGCGTTACATCTTTCCACCAATCTTGCTGAGTGATGGATTGACCGTAAAATAAAATGCGTACTTGGTGGCGTTCTGTGGGAGTGCTGGCCGCAAGTAACCCCATCGTTCTTTGAATTCTAGCTCCAAAATTAGCATTATTTACAATAGGAGCGGGCGGGGGAAATGGCGTTTCGGCAACTATTTTTTTGAGGACCGGAACTAACAGAAAGCTGAGACACAAACAAAGCAGCCACAAGTAGCGATAAATTTGGGATTTTCTGCTCTTTCCCTGCCGTTTTGCCATTGTTTTATTTTTCCGTTATATAAAACCTACGCATAACTACCAACAGTACCTGTAGGGTGCTATAAAGCCGCGCACCTTCCGAGAGCTGTAGGTGCGCCATCAGCGCCTTACGAGTAGCTGTACGCTACACGGCAATCCGCACCTCACGAGTTGCTGCTTCCTTCTGCCTTCCGACTTCCATCGGACTTCTTCCGACTTCCATCGGACTTCTTCCTTCAACATCTGCTATATTACCAAATTGAGCGGGACAAAAAGTGATATAATCCCAGCTAAATTAATTACAGGAGATCGATCGCACTTCCAATGGATTACAAAACAGCCCGCAGTTTTCTGATCGACCAAGGAACCGCCCTGGAAACCAAGAAAAATCCCGACGCCTTCCTGATGCGCCTCAAACAAGGTCAGCCACCCGTACCCGGACAGGTGACATCGATTTTATTAGCTTTAAAAATATTGTTTGAAGGGCTGCAAGAATCTCCAATGCTCGATCGACAATTAATCTCGGCACTGCATTTACTTTCAGTCGAAAGTTTGCTGCAATTTGAAGCAGGACTTCGCAGAGGAGTTTCTTGGCCGCCGCTGCTGAAAGAAGACTTAAATCGAATTGCGATCGCAGTCAAGAATATCTTTTCTGGCGTCTGGCAATAGTTTAGCTAAGTCAACTCCCGATGTTCTACAATAAAAATTGTCAAACTCTACTACTCGCGAAAGCTTTCCAGGGATGCCAAAAGAGCCGGAAGTCCCGCCAGCGAGGCGGACACTAAAGCCTCATCTTTGTAAACTCGCGATCGGGGACTGCGGATATTTTTAGCAGCCGAGGTTTTAGAGCCTCGCAGCTCTTTATTGCCCGTTTCGACTAGCCCTAAATTTCTGGTTTCTCGGTTCAGGCAAAACATAGCAGTATCCTCAAGTTATCCGTAGAGTTGCGCCACTAATTTTCTCAGGGCTTGCTCAATATTTCTATTGTTACTCACATCGGTAAGAGAGATCAAACCATGAAATAATTATTCACGATAGGCAGGGAGCAAGTTAAACTGCATAATAACTCTTATTGAACTGCATAACAACTCTTATTAATTTGTTACATAAAGTGTTGGTAAAAGCCGATCGCCCGCGGCGACACAGATACCAGCTACATCTGTTTGAGCGTCAGGAATTCAAGTTCTCTTCTGCGGACTTGCATTCCTAACGATCGAACGAATTTGATTAATTTGTTACAGATGGTGTTTGTAACAGCCGATCGCCCGCGGCGACACAGATACCAGCTACCAAAAAGGCGATCGCCCCCACAACCGCTGTATTAACAACAGGAATTGCCAAAGGTTTTGCAAACACAACTGAGTACAAACTCATGCCCAGCGAAAAACCGCCAAAATAAATCCCCACGCCCAATCCTCCCTGCTGTGGCGCCACCAGAGACAAAGCAAAAGGAACCGCACCGTTAGCCACCAAACTGTAACTAAAAATCACAGCCAAAACAGTCGCCCCCACCATCACAATCCCCTGACTGAAAGCCACCGCCAACAGCAAAACAGCAGTTACCGCCAATCCGCCCAAAAGCGCCCGCTGATTACCCACACGGGTGGCAATTCTCCCAGCCGGCAAAGCAGCAAAAGCCAAAACAATCGCAAATCCTGCCATTAACAATTTCAGATCGGCGCCCGCGATTTGAGTTGGGAAAACATCAGGCAGAATCCGTGTCGCCATCGCCCGAGTCCCCCAAGCCACAGCCATTCCTGTCACCGCAATTAAACCCAGCGGCAAGATAGCAACTCCCTCAGAAAGTGCAGCCTTCGGTGGCAATTCCGACACCGCAGCATCAGGATTAACTGCGCGCAAAACTGCTACCGCAGCCAACAATACAAATGAGCCAAGGGCGAAAGTAAAAGCTGGGCCCCAACTCAGAATAAAATCTCCGGCAACAGGCTTTGCTGCCCCGATAAGTCCCCCCACAAGCACTAATACACTCATGGCTTGGGGCAACTGTGTTTGACTTGCATATTGCCCCAATAGCGACACGGCGGGCGATCGAAATAATGCCATTGCGATCGCCCAAACCACGATTACCGCAGGCAAAATCCAGCGCACGGGCGAGACAGAATTGCCGAAAATAAAAACAACAGGAATCGCAATAAATATGACTGACGACAGGATAGTACCCCCAACAATTAGCGGAAAACGAGTTCCCATCCAGTGGCGCTGCTTGTCAGAAAGCCAGCCAGCTAAAGGTTCGATCGCAACTGCTAAACAGTCTTCCAGAAGTGTGATTCCCCTGTCCAATCCCGCAAAGCCAAATCCCGCTAAAAGTTGAGGCAAATACAGTCGGTAAAGCATCCAACTCAGAGTAATTGCCCCCTGTAAAGCCGCCACGCCTCCGACTTGCCGCCACAGAATTAAAGACTGATATTTAGAATTCTTCATAATTTGACAATAATTTATGCTGTAAGCTGTTGTCAGTTGTAGTTTTTTCCTGTTCTTGCTTGCTTCTTTCCCAGATAGGACTTAGGCGCTCATACTCATAAATCCGGTGAAAATGCTCCTAGCGGCCACATCACTAACAGTTCTAGCTCAAATCAGGCCGACTGTCCAAAGTTTGCCTGACGGAGACTACCGCTACCGAGACTCGTTTGCGATCGATCGACCTTTTCGAGAAATCCAATTTCGCAAGCAAGACAGATACATTACCGGCAGCGACTCCGACACGCGCACGGGAAAAAGCTATTGCTTTCGGGGATTCCCGCAGCACAACAACATTATTAACATCACGGTAGCGATCGAAATTTCCTCGAAAACAGCACAGCAAACAAAGTGGAAATTAGAGCCGGGAAACCAGATTAATTTCGACAAGCTTTATCCGCTGCAAGCTGGGCATGGATTAGAATTGTACAAATGTTTGACTGCATTTTTACCAGAATTGAAAGAGTCATCAGTCAGTCGATTTTCCATTTTGAGATTTGAGATTTTTAACTGGTTCCTAGGCTCTGCCTTGGAACCTATACGTAGAGGCTCTGCCTCGCTCTTAAAAACATCACTAAACCGAGGGTAAATTAGCACCGGAAACCTGGTTCGTAGTGAGGACGAAGAGTCCTAATCTGCGGACTTGCATTCCGCACTACGAACCTATTTTATTGTTTTCGTTCGAGTGGATTTGATATATATATGGCAACCTTCTGAGCTTTTAGGACATAGATAACCTCATGAATAGAACCCGATAACCGTCTACCCTAAACGGTTAGATTCCCATAGGTAACTGTCAAGCGGTCAACTGTCGGGAGCATCTCAATGAATGCAAAAAAGCAATTTCTTTACAGTGCGAGCTTAAGATCTCGCGAGTGTTGGATAGATCGCGAGATCTTAAGCTCGCACTATAAAATCAAAACTGAGATGCTCCCTAACTGTCAAGCGGTCAACTGTCAAGCGGTCAACTGTCAAGCGGTCAACTGCTATAATTCCCTAAGAACCAGTATTTTCCAGTTCTTCCCGCAGCACTTTCTGGTAGACTTTGGGCAAACTAGAACTCATAGAATTGTTCTCAATTCCATATCCCAAACTCGTCCAAGTTCCCGACAGCATCCGCAAAACATCAGTTAATCTTTCCTGCCGCAACATTTCAGGAATATCAGCTTTCCAAAACTTGCGATCGCTCAACCAAGCATAAACCACAGCATCCTGATATTCCGGTTCAAAACTGTAATCCTGCCACAATACAAAATTACCAGGATTCGGGTGATAGCGCTTCGCTTTATCTTTCCAAGTCGAAGTCAAAAATTGATACCTACCCGCCGCTGTAGTACATTTGCCGACATTTGGGCCGTTAACAATTTTCACGCACCAGTCAGGATGGCGGCTCAAGTCTAATACATATTTGCCACCGTAAACAACGTGATAAGGCCGAGAAACATTCGACTCGCTAGCAGAAATAGTGCGCATCAAAGCTCGAATGTAAGGATCGCCGGTTTTCATCGCCAGTGGTGGCATTTTTCTTACTTCACTCGCCGACTGCGAAAACGGCTGATTTCCTCGCAAATTGGCTACCAAAAAAACAGCGCCACTAATTACAACGCCGATCGCAATTATAAATCCCAGGATTTGAATTTCCGAGATCCTCAGCAAACTTCTTTTGCGACGGCGGATTTTCTCAGTTTCAAATGCAGTCATTTCCATTTCGGCGATTTCGGCTAATTTTCGATCCGCCCGCATCCGCCGCACGCGAAAATCGTGCTGGTATAGCGGCGCGGCTAATAGCGTTAAACTCGATAAAGCCCCCGCTAATTTTACCAGCCAGAAATCGAATTCACCTGCGATCGCCACATTTGTTAGAGTAGAGATTCCTGCGAGCATTTGAGCCGGATCGATCGATCGCGCTGGCCAATAAAAAATCGCCAGTTGCACCAGCAGCGCTAGACTAAACGCAAAAAAAATCACGACTACAGCATTCAAGCCTTCTCGCAAGTGCGATCGCACTCCAGTATTCCGCCGCTTGAACTTGCGCCCCACGCGAAAGCGGTCCGGCAGCATACTGAGTAAGGGATTGAGGATTTTGACGGCTAAAAAATGAGCGACAAAGAACAAAGGTAACTGAATCAGCCAAGCCGCCAGCAGTACAGTCAGAAAGCCGATATCGTCGCTGGCGAAAGGAATGCCCCTGCGAAGGACAAAACTAAAACTCTGAGCGAGAGCAAATGCCCTTAACCACGAAATCGGATAGGGGAACCAAGCTGGCCACTTGAGAGTTTTCATCATGCGGGGAGGGAGAATTTTCAATGGCGGATTGTCAAACTCTTAAGATTTTGCCAGATTTGGCGATCGAAAAATTAGAGATAAATCTAGAGGTGTAGGGTGCGTCAGCCCAAATTTTTGACTCAACTCGAAGGGTTATTGTCTGACGCACCTACCAAGCTATCGGTTGTAGGGTGCGTCAGCCCAAATTTTTGACTCAACTCGAAGGGTTATTGTCTGACGCACCCTACGAAGAGACTACTGCAACCTGTGTATTTTCCTAAAAAAACCCGGTTTCTGGAAACCTGTGCGCCAGTAGTAGGGTGCGTCAGCCCAAATTTTTGACTCTAGTCGAAGGGTTATTGTCTGACGCACCGAACCCAAGCTTGGACGCTCAGATTGACGCACCCTACGCCTCTTACTTGTGAGTTCTAAATTATACAGCTAAGCTTGGAGGGATATCTAATGTTGAGGTTGATTGGTCAATGATTAACAAGTTATTAAGCAAAGTCACGATCGCTGCGGGGCTCTCCCTGTCGCTGTTAGCGCTGACAGCACCTAGTGTTTTCGCTCGGGTGGTGAGAGTTTCAGTGATTAACAACAGCGGCAAGACGATGACAGCCGTGTATATGTCTGCTCCCGATAAGAATGATTGGGGACAAAATGAACTAGACGCCCCCATTGCCGATCGACAAAAAGCAGATTTTGAGTGGAATCAAGGTGACTACCAAGGCTCGGATGCCGGCTGTATTTTTGATGTTAGAGCCGAATACTCCGACGGCAAATTCACAGAATTGGATGCTGTTAACCTGTGCAAAGAGCCAGCCCTTAACTTCAATTAATTGATGATTTAGGTAAAAAGTGGGTTTTTTTAAGTTGTAGGGTGCGTCAGCCCAAATTTTTGACTCTAGTCGAAGGGTTATTGTCTGACGCACCGAACCCAAGCTACTCATCCAATCAAACCACGCCAGTTGTAGGGTGCGTCAGCCCAAAGTTTTGACTCTAGTCGAAGGATTATTGTCTCACGCACCGAACCCAAGCTACTCATCCAATCAAACCACACCGGCAAACAACTCCTCAAAACTCTTTTGCGCAGCGTCCGGCTTCGCCACAATTTCCACAACCTTGTTGCGAGAAGCCGGCTGAAACAGCGCCTCCACGCAGACTTGAGCTACCTTAGTGCGGGGAATGCTGCTTTCAAACAGTGTATCCGCACTCCTCATGACGATCGCATCTGAATTATCCTCATTTTTGAGACCGCCCGGACGGACAATGGTATAAGTCAAACCGCTTTTTTGCAAATACTCCTCCGCCTGCTTCTTCCAAACCAGAATCAGCCAAAACAGATTCAGCGGGTGAAAAAACTGAGAAACGCACAGAGAAGTCACCAGCACAAAATGCTCAATTCCCTTAGCCTTAGCTGCCTCCACCAAATTTTTAGTACCCTCCAAATCCACCTTGTAAGGCGCAGTCGGGTCAAAACCAGGGGCCGCCCCCGTCGCGCACAGCAACACCGTACTATCGCCGATCGCATCGCCCAGAGAAGTCGTATTTAATACATCGCCAGTAACTAACTCTGCCTCAGGTGGTAAAATTTGCCTTGCTGTCTCTAGATTTCGGACTAGGGCGCGCACGGGTATGCCCCGCTTGACCAATTCAGTGACAATTCGGCGGCCAGTCTGACCTGTGGCTCCTGCTACAAATGCTTTCATAAGTCGAGTTATGCTGTTCTAGGGTAAGTTTTGTTACTATCTATTTCTCAATTGTAGGGAGGAAACTCCCCGACCACATCCCCAACCCGACTGATTGGCGTGTATTACAGGAGAGCATATGATGAGGCAGGATTCCGCTGAATATCAAACTGTTGAAGCTTGTGACGAAAATTGCTACCCAGATGCGAGTTTCAGACAGCCCGAAAGTGCAGGTGCGGATGCAACAGAGGAAGTTGAGCCGATTTGGTTTCACACCCATTTTGAAGACAGCATGGAGATGTACGCCGATGCTGCTACGGTGGCGCAGCATTTGAACAATCACAAGACTTGGTTTTGTCAGTGCGCTTCGCCAATGAAGGCTGAGCCGATCGGCGAAAACGGCTACGATCTATTAATCGGGCGTTTTGGGGCCTTGGGCTACCGAGTTGAGGCGAGAATTGGTTTAGAGTTGCTCCCACCTGACGCTGAAGGCTGCTATTTGATTAAAACTATTCCGGTGCCGAATTATACCTCGCCCGGATATGAAGTGGATTTTCGATCGGCAATGAAGCTAGTAGAGATACCATCTGACGAGTTTGCAGCCGATTGGCCTGCGTCGCAACGCGCCCAGCTACCGCCTGCGATTACCAGCGCTACGTGGAAGCTAGATTTAGCTGTAGGGGTTTGCTTTCCCAAGTTTATTCGATCGATGTCTCAACCTCTCATTGAAAAAACAGGCGATGCGCTTTTGGAAAAAATCATCAAACAAGTCAACCGCCGCTTAACTTATAAAACTCAGCTTGTTTTTCACGAAAGTTTAGGAATTCCCTTTCCCAAAAAGCCTAAGAAACACTAACAAGAAGACCCGGCGGTTGAAACCAGGTTTATACAAACACTCACGCGACGGGAGCGGGTTGAAGTAATCGAGCGGG